>JAVEEE010000355.1 GCA_030840615.1 Frankiaceae bacterium
GCACCTCCCGGGGCAGCGCCGGCATCTTGGTCAGGCCGTACAGGTACAGCAGGCTGCCCGCCGCCTCCAGGTTGTCCATCACGTCATCGAGTCCGGAGCCCAGCCGGTAGATGTCCTCACGGTCGAATGGCGTCACGAATGTCGAGTTGACCTCGCGCAGGATGTGGTGTGTGACCTCGTCGCCGCGGTGCTCGGCGTCGCGAATGCGACCCCCTACCTCTTGTCGGGCATCGGCTGGGGCGTGCAGAAGCTCCTGGAGCAGCTTCGCGCCGTCGACAAGGTTGTCCGCGGCGTCCGAGAACAGCTCGTAAAAGAGATTTTCGCGCGGCGTGAGGCGCAAGCGCACGGGTCCACCTTGGGAGAGAACGATGGGGACGGGAACGAGTGAGAATGCTAGGGGCGGACGGTGAACAGCCGGTGAACAGCCCCCGACGTGTCGGCAAAGCCGATGGCCAGGACGAGGGGCAACTCGAGCCGGCTAAGAACCACGAGGCCGGGCCGGGCCCGCGAAGCCGTCCCACAGCAGCGCCGTCAGCTCGTCGACCACCTTCGCGCGCGCGACTTCCGGATGGTCGAGCCACCAGTCGCCCGTGGCCTGCACCATGCCGGCGATCGCATGCGCCCAAACGAGCGCGCGGCCGGGCTCGATGTCACCGAGCTCGGGCTCGGCGCGGATCCCGGCGGCCAGCTCTTCGCCGAACCGTCGTACGAATCCCTCGACCTGGCCCCGAACACCGGGCTCCTCGACGGCCGCCCGTTCCATCAGGAAGCGGTAAACCTGGGGCTGCTCCTCGACCGACGCGAGGTAGGCGTCCACGGTCGCTCGTGTCCGGGCCCGCAGCCCCCCACGAGTGGTCAGCGCGGCGCGCAGGCGCCCGAGCAGCTGATCGATGTGTCGTTCGGCGAGCGCCCGATAGAGCCCACCTTTGTCGCCGAAGTGCCGATAGAGAATCGGTTTCGTGATGCCGGCCTCGGCAGCGATGAGGTTCATCGACGCCGCCGATCCGTCCCGCTGCACTACCCGATCGGCGGCCGCGAGCAGGTGTGCACGCCGGTCCTCGCCGACGGTGGGCGCCCGCGTGCCGGTCATCGGTCTACCGTAACCGGCCGCCTTGACAGTTGTTACCGCGGGTAACACCATGGGTGGTCAGCCCCCGTCTCGACTGGAGTCCCCATGGCCGACCTGGCGTTCTCGCTCGACCTCAGCGACGACCAGCGTGAGATGCAGAAGTGGCTGCACGAGTTCG
The DNA here is from genome assembly GCA_030840615.1 of Frankiaceae bacterium. Lineage (GTDB taxonomy): Bacteria > Actinomycetota > Actinomycetes > JAFAQI01 > JAFAQI01 > JAFAQI01. Next base: position 1,248 of record JAVEEE010000355.1, read on the forward strand.
CCGCCGACGTGATCCGGCCGGCTGCACACGAGTGGGACGAGCGCGAGGAGACCCCCTGGCCGATCATCCAGGAGGCTGCGAAGGCCGGCATCTACTCCCTGGACTTCATGGCCTCGCAGTGGTTCGACGAGTCGGGCCTCGGCATGGTCATCGCGCAGGAGGAGCTTTTCTGGGGTGACGCCGGCATCGGCCTCGCGCTGATGGGCACCGGCCTCGCCGCGGCCGCGGTCAGCGCCAACGGCACCAACGAGCAGATCGGTGAGTTCGTCCCCGCGATGTACGGGACCGAGGACGACATCAAGCTCGGCGCGTTCTGCTCCTCCGAGCCGGACGCCGGCAGCGACGTCGGCGCGATGAAGACCCGGGCCGTCTACGACGAGGCAAAGGACGAGTGGGTCCTCAACGGCACGAAGACGTGGGCCACCAACGGCGGCATCGCCGACTGGCACGTCATCGTCGCCTCGGTCGACCCGACGCTGGCCACCCGCGGGCAGGCGTCGTTCGTCGTACCGCCCGGCACGAAAGGCCTTTCACAGGGGCAGAAGTTCAAGAAGCACGGCATCCGCGCGTCGCACACCGCCGAGGTCGTGCTCGACGACGTACGGCTGGCCGGCAACTACCTGCTGGGTGGCAAGGAGAAGCTCGACGACCGGCTCAACCGGGCCCGGGAAGGGCTCAAGACGGGCCGGTCCCAGCCGTCGATGGCGACGTTCGAGCGCACCCGTCCCACTGTCGGCGCGCAGGCCGTCGGCATCGCCCGGGCAGCCTACGAAGTCGCGCTCGACTACGCGAAGGTGCGCGAGCAGTTCGGCCGGCCGATCATCGAGAACCAGGGCATCGCGTTCAAGCTCGCCGACATGAAGACCCGCATCGACGCCTCCCGGCTGCTTGTGTGGCGAGCCGCGTGGATGGCCCGGCAGGGCAAGGACTTCACCGCGGCCGAGGGTTCGCAGTGCAAGCTGTTCGCCGGCGAGACCGCCGTGTGGGTCACCGAGCAGGCGATCCAGATCCTCGGCGGCAACGGCTACACCCGGGAGTACCCGGTCGAGCGGATGCACCGCGACGCCAAGATCTACACGATCTTCGAGGGAACATCGGAGATCCAAAGACTCGTCATCGCACGAGCCATCAGCGGCACCTACATCAGGTAGCTCGGCGCTCCCGTCGGGTGGCGGCGCGTAGGGGTCGTCCGTTCGGACTATTTCTCCCCATCTGGCTGCCGTTCGGCGCCAAGCGTGTCGAGGATGGTCAGGTGGAGCGGATTGTCATCGCGGATCGCACGATGGGACGGGTGCTGGCAGTGCTGCCGGCGATCGCCGTTGCCGTCGCAGTGCGGCTGCTGACGCTTGCCGATCCGCCGCTGTGGGTTCGGGTGGTGGCGGCGGGCGTGGTGGCGGTGTCGTGCTGGATCGCCTACCGGTTGCTGACGAGCCAGGTCGTCGTCGGGGACCACGGCGTCGAGGTGCGCGGCGTGCTCTACGACGCGGAGATCCCGTGGGCACATCTCGAGTCGATCGACGTGAAGCCGTCAGGCGTGCCGCTCCGAGCGCTGGTGTGGGGGGTCATGCAGCCGCACACGATGCGGCTCCGAACCGGGTCGCGCACGCTACGGCCGGTCGCCGCGATCAGCCACGCGGACGACGAGGAGCTGTCCCGGGCCATCGGCGCGATGCGGGTTCGCGTCGGTGCGTGGCGGGTGCCGGCACAGCGACAGTCGCAGGAGACCGTGAGTTCGGTCTGAGTCACCGCGCGGCGGCGAGCACCTCGTCGACGTAGCCACGGGCCGCGTCCCGCCAGCCGGGAACGACGTCGAAGCGCAACCGCCGGTCGACGTCATCGGCCGTGATGGCGCCTTCGGCGACGATCGCCCACTCGACCTCGCACTTCAAGCCGGGAACGCCCGGCGCGATCGGTTCGATCGGACCGCAGGCAGCAACAGCGGCACCGTCCGCACCGAAGCGCCGGCGTAAGCGCTCCGGCACTGCCGGGTCGTGCACGTTGGCGGCACCCACCAGGGGCAGGCGTGTGGTGCGGCAGGTGCCACCACGTCCGAGTCGCTGCACCACACGATCGACGGCATCCTGCGCCATCCGCCGATAAGTTGTCAGCTTGCCGCCGACGACGACGAGCACGCCGTCACGGTCGAGCAACGCGTGGCGTCTGGAGAGGTCAGCCGCGCTGTCGCCGTGAGCTTGGCCGAGGAGTGGCCGCAGTCCCGCGAACCGACCGATCACATCGGCCGACGTGACGGGGCGCAGCAGGCCCGAGGACAGCGTCGTGAGGAGGAAGTCCTCATCCGCTTGGGTGACGGTCGGCTCGTCCACGACGGCGTCGACCGCGTCGTCGGTCAGCCCGACCTGGACCGTGCCGTCCGGACGTGGCACCGCGAACACATATCGGTTGCGAGTGCCCGGGACCAAGATGTTGAAGGCGGACATCGGATGGTCGAGCGACTCGGCGCGGAGCAGCAGGTGCGCGCCCTTGCTCGGTTGCAGCGGCACACCTTCCACGAGTGAGCCGCACCAGACGCCGGCCGCGACGACGACCGCACGCGCGCGAACGTCGAAGCGATCACCGGTCACCGCGTCCTCGACGGTCGCGCCGTCGGCGGCGACATCGACGGCGGCGCAGTGCGTGATGATGCGCGCGTCGTGAGCCGCT
>JAVEEE010000456.1 GCA_030840615.1 Frankiaceae bacterium
GCCGTCGAGCAGCGGGCCGGGCAACAACGGGAGCCCCCATGCCGGCGGCAACGGTGGTGGGCGTGGCGGATCGCTGGCCGACTCCGGTCTGTCCCCGATCGTTCCGTTCGCCGGCCTCGGCCTGATCATGCTCGGACTCCTGCTCCGTCGGCGCCGGCTTCGTCGACCGCGCTGAGGGTGTGGCGACTGCGCCGGAGCATTTGCAGGAGGATCGCCGCTTGGCGCGAATTGTTCAGGCGTGACCAAGCGGGGGAGATACAACGTGTTCGAACGCCGTCTGAGTGGACGTCGGATGGTGGCCGCGGCTGCGGCCGGGATCATCGCGCTGACCGGTGGTGCCGCGGTTGCGCAGCGGCCGGACAGGTCCGTCGACCGGGCTGCGGCTCCCGGCGCGCCCGTCGTGCGCATGAGCGACGTCGACTTCGTCCCGCCCGCGGCTGACTTCCACCAGGTCCTCCGGCAGCCCGACGGAACGACATTCCGCGCCGAGCTCAGCCCGGCGACGCAGGGCGGTTTGTTCGAGACCGTCGAAGGGTTCAGCGTCGCCCGCGACCGAGCCGGCACTTGGCACTACGTCACCGGTCGCGACGCGGCCGGGCGCCTGCAGCTCTCGACTGTCGCCGTCGGCGCCGGCCCCCCGCCCGCACACCTCGCGAAGCACGCCGGCCGGCAGCCCACCAAGGTCGACGCCGAGCTGGCTGCCCGCCGCGCCGAGATTCAGCGTCAGCTTCAGGTGATCTCGCGACAGGCGCAGCTGGCGGCTTCGCAGGGAGGGCACGCGCGGGTCTTCCACGTGCCGGCTCTGCTGCTGGCAACGTGGTGGGACACGACGAAAGGGCAGACCCAGCCGCAGTTCCAGACCGGGCACAACGTCAGCTACTTCAAGAAGATGCTCGATGGCTTCGGCGGCAACCCTCGCGGCAGCGTCACGCAGTTCTACTACGAGGCGTCGTTCGGCCAGTTCCTCGTCAAGGTCGACGTCTATGGCCCCTACGTCTCCAACCGTTCGCGCCAGGACCGCTGCTACTACGGCGGCATCGGCGGGAGCAGCGGCGGCAACCCGTTGTCCGACGGTGACCTCGACCCGTTCGACACAACGCTCGGCGTCGGTGGCGGCGGCGCGCTCGGCATGGCGCTGGAGGTCGTGCCACAGGCCGACGCGGACGTCGACTGGGCCAAGTACGACAACGACGGCGACGGCCGGGTCGACTTCACGATGATCATCCACTCGGGTGGCGACATGGCCTCCACCGGCAACCCGTGCTTCACCTGGTCGCACGCGCTGCAGGCGACCCTCGGGGAAGGCGAGGCCGCTGAGACCTCCGCCGGGCTTCCGCACGGCACGCTGGCCCGCTCCGGCATCCCGACCAGCAGCCCGGGCATCTTCGTCGACCGGGTGCTGACGATCCCCGAGTTCGCGTCGGCGACCGACCCGTTGACAATCGGTGTCGCCAGCCACGAGATGGCGCACTCGCTCGGCGAGCCGGACTACTACGACACGTCGTACAACTCAGTGGGCACCGGCGACTTCGACATCATGAGCGGCGGGTCCTACCTCGGCAACCCGGCCGGCTCCAACCCCGCGATGATGAACCCGGCCACCCGCGTGTTCCAGGGTTGGCTCACTCCGACCGTCGTGCACGGCAACCTGCGGCACTATCGCATCCGCGCCCGCACGGCGTTGCCGACGCGCAACTACCGGGTCGGCGTCAGAGACCCCAACCTCCTGCTCGTGCCGACGCTCGAGATCAAGGTCGGCCAGAAGGACAACCTCGGGCACACCTGGGGGTCGGACGACGTCTACGGGCTCGCGAAGGACCCGAAGACCAAGAAGTACGTCGTCGAGGGCTTCTATGTCGAGAACGTCAACCGAGAGGTCAAGTCGGGCCGGATCGAGCGGCGCAACCCCATCGGGTCGATGTTCGACCGCAAGCAGCACGGCTCCGGGCTGATCGTGTGGCACTTCGACTACTGGCGGCAGTCCACGACGTACTTCGCGCACGGCAACGACGCGCAGAACGATCCCAACCGCTATCAGATGGATGTCGAGGAGTTCGACCAGAACGACAACACCCAGGAGCTGCAGCTCAACTACACGCGAGGCAACCCCTCGGACTTCCTCGTCGGTGCGGCGACCGGCATCACGTCAGGCACTCGCAAGCTTCCCCCGGGGACGCCCAAGCAGACGGGTGCGCCGCAAAAGCCGCTCGACCTCAGCGGCACCACGACGCCGGCCGCGCCGACGTCGGTCTCGTTCAAGGTCGCCGACAACCCCAACAACTACTCGATGACGGTGTCGATCGCCAGCGACAACCCGGCCGGTGACTGCAAGCTGTCGCTCACGGACCCCAGCGGCAAGACCGGTGACGAGGTGGACTCCGCGGGCGCGGGCGCGGCCGAGACGCTCACCGTCAAGAAGCCGCAGGCGGGCACCTGGAAGGCCAACGTCAGCGACTTCGCCGGTTGCGGCCAGTGGTCCGGACGTGCACTGTTCACCGGGCCGGGCGGGTTCATCACCTCCGGTGCGGCCGACACCTGGTCGAACTGGACGCACAAGCCGACCGGCTGGGCGTTCACCAACGTCTCCGGCGTCGGCAACGGCCTCGACGAGAGCAACGAGTCCGGTGGCAGCGCGGCCATCACGCTCGACGTGCTCAACCTCAAGCACAAGCGCGACGCGTCGCCGGGCTTCGTCACCGGTGCGCTCAACAAGGCCGGCGGAGCCGGCTCGATCACCGCCGGTGCGCGCAACCGGTTGACCGTTCCCGTGTTCTCCAACGGCAGCAAGCCGTTGGGTCGGGTGAGCGTGGTCATCCATGCGGGCAGCGCGCGCGGCCGCGTCATCGCCAAGCGTCATGTTCGGCTGCACGGTTATCAGCGCAAGTCCGTGCACTTCGGCTACCGGCCCCGGCACGAGGGCGCCACCCGGCTCGTCGCGGTGGTCGACCCGAAGAACCGGTTGAGCGAAGCGGAAGAGCACAACCAGGTGCAGGCGACCAGCCTCTGGGTCGGGCCGCGCAAGCCCAAGGTGCTCATAGTCGACGACGACGAGACGTTGTTGCACGAGCGAGCCATCGCCGGGGCGCTCGCTTCCCTTGGCGTTCGGTACGCCGTCGTCAGCTCTCACCCGACCGTCATGACGATGCGCAAGTACAGCGCGGTCATCTGGGAGGCGTCGGTCGACCGCTACGAGGGTCAGCTCAACATCGGTGATCGCAAGAACCTGCGCACCTATCTCAACGGTGGCGGCAAGCTGCTGCTGACGAGCAACCGCATCTTCGACGCGGTCGGCACCGGCAACTCACGGACGACGCCGCAGTCGACGACGGAGGGGGTCAAGTTCGGTTCGCAGTATCTCGGCGCTCGCCAGCCGGCGGACAACGGGACCTACGTCGTGGTGCAGGAGAAGCTGTCGACCGTCACGGGGCACACCCTGTTGAGTGGCCGCAAGTTGCGGATCGCACCCGCTCCCGCGCGCCCGTTCGTCGGCTTGGCCGGACTGACGCAGGCCGGCGACGGCGGTCTCGGAACGACGATCAAGGCGTTCGGTAAGGCCCAGGGAGTGGCCACGCTCGACAAGGGCTCTTTGGCGGCGGTGCAGCCGGAGAAGGACACCGGCTACCTCGGCGTGATGGTCGACGGGGACGCGGCGCACCATCACTTCAAGACCGTGACGCTGGGCTGGAACCTGGGCGACGACGTGAACGCTGCGGAGACGGTCCGGATCCTGCGCCCGGTGCTTCACCACTTCGGCGTCGCGCTGCACCGCTACGTCGTGCACAGCCGGCAGGCGTTGATCTACCACTCGCCGGTTCGTGACCAGGTCTCCGGGCGTCGTACTCCGGTGACCGCTGTCGTGCTGGGTGGGTCGAAGGGTGCGCCAGTGCGGCTGTTCTACCGCCGGCACGGCATTGGTGGCTTCTACTCCGTGGCGATGCGTCGTAGCGGCGAGCGGGGGACCTACCTCGGATTCATCCCGGCCCGGGCGGTGACACCCGACGGCGTCGACTACTTCATCAAGGTCGACGGGTCGCTCGACCCTGTCCGTGTCGGAACACCGCGGGTCTACCACGGCATCGGCGTGCAGCTGCCGTTGCTGCGCAACCCGCTACCGCGCAAGCACTGACGGGACGCGCCGGTCAGTCCCAGCTGGTGGCGTGCTGAGCGAACGCCTCCTTGTTCTGCACGGTGACGACACAGAACACGACACCTGCGGGGTCGCGCGCCACCACCCAGCTGTGGTGCCGCTCGAGCTCCGCGGCGCCGAGGCCGGTAAGGCGGGCCACCTCGGCCTCGACGTCGTCGGTTTCGATGTCGATGTGGATGCGTGGCGTGGCGTCGCCGGTCGCCTGCACCATGAACTCGATCCCCGGCGTGACTTCCTCGAAGACGACGTACTCCGGGAACTTCTCGTAGGTCTTGCCCTTCTGTCCGAAGGCGCCGGACCAGAAGGCGGCGGCGCGCTCGTGGTCCGACGCGGGCACGTCGACGAGGACCGCGGTGAGACGGCTGCGATGGCTCATGCGAAGCAGCCTGGCATCGCCGGCGAGGCATCGCGACAACGATCAGGCCACGTTTCCGCAACGATGCCGCCTTCCGAAGTCGGAAATTCTTGGACCTCCTAGCCGGACGACGGAGCGGTCACGAAGTCGATCAGCGCTTCGACCGGGCCGAGGAGCTCGGGCTCCAGATCGAGATAGCTGCGCACGCTCCCGCGAATGCGGTGCCACGCGGTGACGGCATCGGCTTCACCGAGTGCTGCGGCGATGCCGTCCTTCCAGGGCTGCCCGCGCGGGACGCTCGGCCAGGCATCGAGCCCGACCCGACCGGGTTTCACGGCTTGCCAGATGTCGACGAAAGGATGGCCGACGACGAGCACGTGCGGCCCGCGCACCAGCTCGGCGATCCGCGACTCCTTCGAGCCCGGCACGAGGTGATCGAGCAGTACGCCGAGCCGTGCCTCGGCGCCGGGATCGAAGGAGCGCACGATTTCCGGCAGGTTGTC
>JAVEEE010000480.1 GCA_030840615.1 Frankiaceae bacterium
TCGTCGACGCGACCTTGCCGGACGGCTCGCGTCTGCACGTGGTCATCCCCGACATCACACGCCAGAGCTGGGCCGTGAACATCCGCAAGTTCGTTCTCACCGCTCATTCGCTCGACGAGCTGGTCGCCCTGGGCACGCTGACGTCGCAGGCAGCGGCGTTCCTCGACGCGGCCGTCATCGCCGGCCTCAACATCATCGTTGCGGGCGGCACTCAGGCCGGAAAGACGACGCTGCTCAACTGCCTGGCCGCATCAATCCCTGCACGCCAGCGTGTCATCACCTGCGAAGAGGTCTTCGAGTTACAGATCCCGCTGCCCGATGTCGTCTCGATGCAGACGCGTCAATGCAACCTGGAGGGCACCGGCGAGGTCCGGCTGCGGCGGCTGGTCAAGGAAGCCTTGCGGATGCGGCCGGAGCGGATCCTGGTCGGCGAAGTGCGACAGGAGGAGTGCCTGGATCTCCTCATCGCCTTGAACTCGGGGCTGCCGGGGATGTGCACGATCCATGCCAACTCGGCTCGCGAAGCAGTGACCAAGCTGTGCACGCTGCCGCTTCTTGCCGGCGACAACGTGAGCCACCAGTTCGTCGTGCCCACAGTCGCGTCGAGTGTCGACATCGTCGTGCACATCGCGCGCGACGCGCGGGGTCATCGCAGTGTGCGCGAGATTATCGGCTTGCCCGGCCGGGTTGAGGGCGATGTGGTCGAGACAGCCGACGTGTTCGTGAGCCGAGACGACAAGCTCGTGCGCGCCGAGGGCTGGCCTCCGCACCAGGATCGTTTCGAGCACGCCGGCATCGATCTCGGTGAGCTGCTGACGGCGCGGCGATCTCCGACGCTGCGAAGCCAGAACGCGTCGCTCTGATGGGCGCGTCGATCGGTCTGCTCTTCGGCATCGGTGCCCTTCTCATCTGGCAGAGCGCATCCGGAGTGCCGACGGCACCACGACGCGGGCGCCGGACCGTAAGCGAGCGAACCGCGGAGCTGTTGCTGCGGGCGGGCTACACGTCGGTGCGACCGCACCAGCTGTTCCTGCTCTGCCTCGGCACCGGCGCGGTAACCGTGGCGCTCGTCGCTGTCGTCAGCCACTCGGTCAGCGTCGCACTGTCCTTCGGTGCCCTTGCCGGCTACGCACCCGTCGCTCTCGTGAAGCATCGCCGCCGCCGACGCGTGATCGAGCTCCGCGACCTTTGGCCCGACGTGGTCGACAACCTCGCCTCGGCCGTGCGGGCCGGACTGTCGTTGCCGGAAGCCGTGACCCAGATCGCCTCGCGCGGGCCGGAGCCGCTGCGCCCGCCGTTCCGACGCTTCGGCGAGAACTACCGGGCGACCGGGCGGTTCGGTGAATGCCTCGATCGGTTGAAGTCCGAGCTGTCGGACCCCGTGGCGGACCGGCTCGTCGAGTCGCTGCGGGTCGCGCGCGAGGTCGGTGGATCTGACCTGGGCCGGCTGCTCAGGACCCTCTCGCAGTTCCTCCGCGAGGATGCTCGAACCCGGGCTGAGCTCGAGACGCGACAGGGCTGGACGGTCAACGCGGCTCGGCTCGCGCTCGCGGCGCCGTGGGCCGTCCTCGGCCTGCTGTCACTGCGGCCGGCAACGGTCGCCTCCTATGACACGACGACCGGCGTACTGATCCTTCTTGTCGGCGGAGCGGTATCACTGCTCGCCTATCGCGTGATGCTGCGCATCGGCCGGCTGCCGGAAGAAGAGCGGGTGTTGCGATGAGCTCACCGGCCAGCGGCGCGATCCTCGTCCTGCTCGCGGCCACCGGGGTCGGTCTCGCGGTGAGATGGAGTCCGCCGCTACGCCGCCCGCACCTCACCGACCGCCTCGCTCCTTACCTTCGCGATGCTCCTCGCGCCTCGCGCTTGCTCGACTCGTCGCGCACGCTCACACCATTTCCGACCCTGGAACGGCTGCTCGCTCCGGTCTTGCGCGACCTTGCCCGCCGCGTCGACCGTGCCGTCGGTGGATCCGGATCAGTAAGCCGGCGCCTGGACCAGGCAGGTCGCCCGGGCACCGTCGAGCAGTTCCGCATCGAGCAGGTCGTCTGGGGAGCCGGCGGCCTTCTGCTCGGGCTGGTGCTCGCAGTCGCCAGCATCATGCGCGGCGCTGAGACGAGCCCGGTCGCCTTCCTTGTCCTTGCCTGTGTGCTGATCGCCGGTGGAGTGCTCGCCCGGGATCGCGCGTTGACCCGCGAGGTGGCCCGCCGCGAACAACGAATGCTCTCCGAGTTCCCCACCATCGCCGAGCTCCTCGCGCTTTCCGTGGCCGCGGGCGAGGGTGCAGTCGGAGCGCTGCAACGAGTCACTCGACTGTCCAGCGGTGAGCTCGCGCGCGAGCTTGACCGGGCGCTGGCCGACGCACGCGCCGGCGCCTCGCTCGTTGCGGCCCTCGAAGGACTGGCCGCGCGGTCAGCTCTTCCGCCGCTCGCCCGCTTCGTCGACGGCATGGCGATCGCAGTCGAACGCGGCACGCCGCTCGCCGAGGTCCTGCGCGCGCAGGCCGTCGACGTCCGCGAGCTTGGTCGTCGTGCGCTGCTGGAAGCGGCCGGCCGCAAGGAAATCGCAATGCTCTTCCCCGTGGTGTTCCTCGTGTTACCGGTGACTGTCGTGTTCGCGTTGTTCCCGGGCTTCTACAACCTCTCGCTCTCCGTCGCCTGACCCGGAAAGGATTCGCCATGCTCTCTGTCGTCTTGGCCGTCTGGCAGGCAATGCAACGAGGCACGCGGATGCCGCGGTCGGAGCGAGGAGACGTTCCCGGATGGGTACTGATCACGCTCATGACCGCGGGAATCGTGACCGCGCTTTGGATCGTGGCCGAGCCGAAGCTGTCGAGCTTGCTCGGCAGCGCACTCGACATCTCGGGTGACCCGAACGGCAAGTGATGCGCCACGACGAGCGAGGCTCGGCGGCGGTCGACTTCGTCCTCGTCGGCACGCTCGTCACGTTGCTGTTCCTCGCGGTGCTGCAGATCGGCATCGACTACCACGTCCGCAACGTGCTCGCCGCCTGTGCCGCCGAGGGGGCAAGGTACGGCGCCAACGCCGACATAGCCGATCCGCAGGCGGGAGCCGACAAGGCCAACCAGCTCATCACGCAGTCCCTCGGTGCGTCGTTCGCACATGCCATCGCGCCGGTGCAGCAGGACGAGGTCGGCGGCGAGCCCGTCGTCACCGTCACTGTCCGGGCCCGACTGCCGCTGATCGCCTGGTTCCTGCCGGTCGGACCGACCGTCACCGCGGCAGGGCATGCGTTGGTGGAGCCGTCCTAATGGCCGACGAGGATCGAGATGCCGGCTCGGCGCTGGTCGAGTTCACGTGGCTCGCGATCCTGCTGATGATCCCGCTCGTCTACGTCGTACTGGCCGCGTTGTCCGTGCAACGGGCCGCGTTCGCGCAGACGACCGCGGCCCGTGAAGCCGCGCGCGCCTATGCCACAGCAAGCTCCGACGCCGAAGGCGAACGTCGGGCCGAGGCGGCTGTCGCCCTGGCGATGCACGACCAGGGAGTGGCCTGGACGCCGACCGACCGCGTCATCCTGTGCGGCGGCTGCGCCTTCGAGCCGGGATCGACGTTCACCGTCGATCTGCACATGGTCGTGCCGCTGCCGTTCGTCCCGCACTGGATGTGCGGCGACCGGTGCGCCGCGGGCATCCCCGTCAGCGCGCACCACCGCGAACGCATCGACTGCTTCGCCGGCAACGGACCGATCGCCGCGGGTGCCGCGTGTTGACGCCGCTGGCCCCGGACCGTGGCGACGATGGCCAGCTCTCGCTGCTCATCATCGGCTACACCGCGATCGCCCTGCTTCTGGTCCTCATCGGGATCGACGTGTCCAAGGTCTTCCTCGCGCGCCGCGCGCTCTCCTCCGTCGCCGACTCCGCTGCACTCGCCGCCGCTCAGGCCGTCGATCGCACCGCCATCTACAACGGTGACATCGGCGGGTGTGGTGGGCTGCTGCCGCTGGACGGCGTTCGGTCGGACGCGCTCGTGCGGCTGGCGCTCGACGACGACAGCGCCGACCTCGAGCAGACGTTCGCCGAACTCGACCCGCCGTCGACGCTTGTGGCGGGCGGGACCGTCACGGTGCACCTGTCCGGCAGCGTGGCGGTCCCGTTCGGACACGTGCTCGCGATGCTGCTGCCCGGACACGACGACGGCCTGGTCCGCGTCGGGGTCACCGCGTCCGCGCAGTCGCCGCTGACGGTCCCGGGTGGCTGCTGACCCGCATTAGGCTGGACGCATGGCCGCCGACGTCCGTGAGCAGATCGCTGCGCTGTCCGCGACGCTCACGTCGATCGAGACCGTGCTCGACCTGCCCAAGCTGCGCAAGGAGCTCGAGGCGCTCGAGCAGGACGCCGCGGACCCCGAGCTCTGGAACGACCAGGAGCGGGCCCAGCGGGTGACGAGCACGATGTCGCACCTGCGCACCGACATCCAACGGGTCGAGGCGCTACGCAGCCGCATCGACGACGTCCAGGCCGCGGTCGAGCTGGAGGACCCTGCCCTCATCGAGGAGGCCACGGTCGAGCTCCCGCAGCTGGCGCAGGACATCGCGTCACTCGAGGTCCGCACCCTCCTCGCCGGTGAGTACGACGTCCGCGAGGCCCTGGTCACCATCAACTCCGGCACCGGCGGCACCGACGCCGCCGACTGGGCCGAGATGCTGATGCGGATGTATCTGCGCTGGGCCGAGCGGCACGGCCACGCGACCGAGGTGTTCGACACGTCCTACGCCGAGGAAGCCGGCATCAAGTCGGCGACGTTCGTCGTGCACGCGCCTTATGCCTACGGCACGCTCGCCGGCGAGCACGGCGTGCACCGGCTTGTGCGCATCTCGCCGTTCGACAACCAGGCACGTCGTCAAACCTCGTTCGCAGGTGTAGACATCACCCCGGTAGTCGAAGCGACCGACCACGTCGAGATCCCCGAGGACGAGATTCGCGTCGACGTCTACCGCTCGTCCGGTCCGGGCGGGCAGGGCGTCAACACCACCGACTCGGCCGTGCGCATCACGCACCTTCCGACCGGCATCGTCGTCACCTGCCAGAACGAGCGCAGCCAGATCCAGAACCGCGCCCGCGCGATGGAGGTGCTGCAGGCCAAGCTGCTCGAGGTGCGCCGCCAGCAGGCGGCCGACGAGATGGGTCGACTGAAGGGATCACGCAACACGGTCGGCTTCGGCAGCGACGACATCATCCGCCACTACGTGCTGCATCCCTACCAGATGGTGAAGGACGCGCGCACCGAGGTGGAAGTCGGCAACACAGCTGCGGTGCTCGACGGCGACATCGACGCGTTCATCGAGGCCGAGATCCGCTGGCGCCGCCAACACAGCGAGTAGCCATTCGGTCAACCTCGCTAGTCCTTTCTCGTCACCGGTTGTCCGCGAAAGGACCAACTTTCCCGGCGGCGTAGGGCGAACTGCGTCCATATCGGTACGAGATGGGTTGACGCCAACGACTGTTGGCGTAACGGTTGCCCCTCTACCGGCGGTTGGACCGGTGGAAAGCCCGGGGGGCGTCGATCCGCGGCCGTAACAACGGTCACTGTGCCTGTTATTAGGCGCGGTCGCGGGAAGCCAGTAGTGAGACCGACCTTGGCACCAGTCGTAACGACAGGGGTGTCACGATGGTTGGTTCCATGGCGCGGCGAGCCCGGCGCTGGATCGCCGGCGGTGCCGGCGTAGGCGTTCTGGTCAGCACAGCGGTGGTGTTCGGCCCGCTGACAAGTCCTGCATCCGCGGTGGTCTCCACGATCCCGTCGAACTACTTCACCATCGTCGATCCCGTCGCCGACGACCAGCCCAACCAGAAAGACCTGTCTCAGATGGGTCGCGACGACACGAGTGCGACTCGCCTGAAGATCTTTTGGAGCTGGGATGACACCAGCTTCACAGCGCAGACCGGCGACGCGTGCGCGCTGTTCAGTGCAACGCCTGATGGCCACACGACTTTCGCCATCTGCGGTGAGGTAGAGAACGGATCCGGGTCGACGGTCGTGCTTGCGGCTACGTACCCACGAGGCTTCACCTGCGACCCGACCGGGCCTCACCCGCTCGACCGCTGCGAGTCCTCGACCACTGCCTCCATCGGCAGCACGACCTCCGGCCCGATCGGCGGCTCCGGCACCGATCTCGTCACGGCCACTGATCCGCACCACGCGGCAGGCAATGACACCACCCTTGCCATAGACATCGACAAGACGGCGCTGCCTGTTGGCGCTGACCTCGTCAACGTCTGCTCGTATCCATCTGCAGCGAACGGCGCAAACAACGACCCGTCCGACTGCATCGTCACGCCGGGCGCCGGATTCCTGAGCATCGTGAAGAACACGACCGGTGGCGATGGCACGTTTGACTTCACGGTGAATCCGGGCTCCATCGCCAGGTCTGTTACTACGGCCGGCGGAACTGGCACCAGCACCCCTGTCGTGGCGGCACATGGGACCGACTTCTCGGTCGCCGAAACCGTGCCGTCGGACTGGCTGCTTAGCGGCGCGAGCTGCGCGCTGCAAGGCGGAGGGTCGACGGGCACATTCAGCGCCGCCCAGGAAAAGGTCAGCAGCGTTGAACTCGAAGTCGGACGACTCACTACCTGCACGTTCAGCGACACGGCCGCGTCCCCGGAGCTCACACTCGACAAGCAGGCCGACGTCAGCACCTACGCCGCGGTCGGCGACACCATCTCCTACACCTACGACGTGACCAACTCGGGCAACGTCCCGCTGACGCCGCCTTACGCGGTCTCGGACGACAAGGTCACCGTGACCTGCCCGCAGCTGCCGGACCCGCTGGCCCTCAACGGCAGCATCCAGTGCACGGCGAGCCATGACGTCACGCAGGCGGATCTCGACGCGGGCAGCATCACCAACACGGCTACGGCCTCGGCCAACTACAACGGCGACACCGTCGAGTCCAACGAGGACAGCGTCACGGTCACCGCCGTCCAGGGTCCCGAGCTGACGCTGGACAAGGCCAGCCCCGACCTCGACTACGACCACGTCGGTCAGGTCGTCTCCTACACCTACGACCTCACCAACAGCGGCAACGTGACGCTGTCGGCGCCCTACTCGATCGACGATGACCTCATCGCCTCGGTCAGCTGCCCCCCGGACCCCGCGACGCTTGCGCCCGGCGATGGTGTGCAATGCACCGCCACCTACACGGTGACGCAGGCCGACCTCGACGCCGGCTCGATCACCAACAACGCGACGGGCCACGCGCAATTCGGCAACGACGTGGTCGACTCCAACGAGGACAGCGTCACGATCGGTGCGGCACAGAACGCTTCCCTGCACCTGGCCAAGGACGTCACCGAGAGCAGCTATGACCACGCCGGTCAGGTCCTGCACTACACCTACACGCTGACCAACAACGGCAACGTCACGCTGAACTCGCCGTACGACATCGACGACGACCTGATCGCCGACGCGCACATCGACTGCACCACCAACGCGCCGTCGACACTGGCGCCCACCGAGCACTACGACTGCACCGGCACCTACACGGTCACTCAGCTCGACATCGACGCCGGCTCGA
>JAVEEE010000482.1 GCA_030840615.1 Frankiaceae bacterium
GCCGCCAGCGCCATGACCCTCAACCTCGTCCGCGCCTACACCCGCGGCGGTCTCGCCGACCTGCGCGCCGTGCACGACTGGAACAAGGACTTCGTACGCCGGTCGCCCGCCGGCCAGCGTTACGAGCGGGTCGCGCGCGACATCGACAAAGCACTTGCGTTCATGCGCGCCTGCGGCATCGACCTCGACCGCGAGCAGTCGATGCACGGCGTCGAGTTCTTCGCCAGCCACGAGGCCTTGCTGCTCGACTACGAGGCACCGCTCACCCGATACGACGAAGAACGCGGCGCGGCTTATGACCTGTCGGGCCACATGGTCTGGATCGGTGACCGCACCCGCGACCTCGACGGCGCGCACATCGAGTTCGCGAGCCACATCGCCAACCCGCTCGGCGTGAAGCTCGGTCCGGCGTCCGCCCCCGAGGAGGCCGTCGCGATCGCCGAACGGCTCGACCCGGACCGCGCGCCCGGGCGGCTGACGTTCATCACCCGCATGGGCGCCCAACGCGTGCACGACCTGCTGCCGCCGCTGGTCGAGAAGGTCCGCGCGGAAGGCATCGCTGTCACCTGGGTGTGCGATCCGATGCATGGCAACACCGTGACGACGCCGAGCGGCTACAAGACCCGGCACTTCGACGACGTCATCGACGAGGTGCGTGGGTTCTTCGAGGTCCACCACACGCTCGGCACCTACCCGGGCGGTGTCCATGTCGAGCTCACCGGCGACGACGTGACCGAATGCCTCGGTGGCGCCACCGACATCGTCGACGCGGATCTTGCCGGCCGCTACGAGACGGCGTGTGACCCGCGGCTCAACACGACGCAGGCGATCGAGCTCGCGTTCCTTGTCGCGGAAATGCTCCGAGAGCGTTAGATCTCCGCCGCCGGGGCGCGCGCTAGCTCGTCTGCTCGAACGTCGCGGGCGCCGTCTGCGACCCGTCGTCCGCCGTCACCGTGTAGGTCCCCGGCAGCGTCCCTCTTGCCGTGATGTGCCCGACGAACTGTCCGTGCTTGTCCACTGTGGCCGACGACGTCGACGACACCAGCGTCCCGGAGTAGCGCAACGTCACCAGGGCACCGGGCTGCCAGCCCGTGCCGGTGACGGTGATGTTGGTGCCCCGGGGCCCACTCGTCGGCGTGAGCTGGATGTCGGCGAACGCCGGTTTCGGTGTGTGCGTGCGCGTCGGCGTCGGGCTCACGCTTGTCGGCGTCGCGCTCGGCGTCGGGGTGCCGCTGGTCGCGCGTGGCGATGGCGACTGCGAATGACGGCGCGGTGTTGCCGACACCGAGAACGACGGCTGCTCCGACGGCACTGACGTCGGCGCGTCGACCAGGGCGTGCTCGCCCGACGGCCCGAGGGTCGTCACCGCGGCAACCGCGACACCCAGCACCAGCGCCAGCACGATCGCAAGGATCACGATCAACGGCGAGACCGCCGGTCGCGTCTCGTCGTCCTCCTCGATGGCGAGCAGTACGTCGTCGACACTCGGCAGGACAGCGTGGGCACGCGACGTGATCCGCTCGATCATCGCCTCGCGCGCGTCGTCCGGCATCGCGACGACGGGAAGGCCGGCGACGAGCCGTCGCCCCTTCGCGAGCATCTCGACGATGTCCTCACACGCGCGGCAGCTGCCGAGATGTCGACGCAACGGCACCGTGCGCTGCGGCGGCAGCGTCCCGTCGGCGTAGCGACCCAGCGTGCCGATGTCTGCCGGTGTGCGGCCGGTGTGCCCGGTCAGTTCGGGGATGCTCCGGTCGTCGTACGCCGCCACCAACCGCAGCCGGCCGGCAGCGACCAGCGCCGCGGCACTGTCGATGTCGCGGGCGAGGGCGACGGCGACCGCCTGCGGTGGCAGGTCGTAGGCGTCGCGGAGCATGACTGCCGCGCGCTCCTGCTCGGGCAGCCCTGCCAGCGCGGCCCGGACCTGCCCCTCGCCGGTGGTGCCGGACAGCACGCTGGTGGGCGCCTGACCGGTCGCTTCGGCGGCCTCGGCCGTCCCGCCGCCCAGCCGGCGGCCGAGCTCGAGCGCCCGCCCGAACCACCACCCCGCCATGTCGCCGACGGTCTCGGGGGCGTTGACCACGGCGTCGATCAGCGCGAACGCGTAGGACTCGCAGACCTCGATCGACTCCTCGGGGCCGCAGCCGCTACGCCGGAGCAGGTCGTGGACGCGGTCGGCGTGCACCCGCACCGCCGCGACGAGGTCGTCGGCGGAGACGAGGGCAACCACCTCGCGCGGCACCCGGCTACTTTAGGTCGGTGCCCGATCTCGTCGACCTCCGCAGCGACACGGTCACCCGACCCACCGACGCGATGCGCGCCGCGATGGCGGCTGCCGACGTCGGTGACGACGTCTACGGCGAGGACCCGACCGTCAACGCGTTGGAGTCCGAGGTCGCCGCGCTCTTCGGCCATGCCGCGGCGCTGTTCGTCCCGAGCGGCACGATGGGCAACCAGATCGCGGTGCGGCTGCTGGTGCCGCCGGCCGACGAGCTGATCTGCGACGCCGACGCCCACATCGTCAGCTACGAAGGCGGGGGAGCGGCCCAGCACGGCGGCGTACAGACCCGCACGATCGTCAGCGACCGCGGTCTGCTCTCCCCGGAGTCGTTGGAGCCACAGCTGCGCCCGGACAGCTTCCACACGGTGCCGACCCGCGCGGTCGCCGTCGAGCAGACGCACAACCGCGGCGGCGGCGCGGTCTACCCGCTGGAGCAGCTGAAGGAGCTCCGGGCCCTCACCACGGGCTACGGCATTGCCCTGCACTGCGATGGCGCGCGCATCTGGAACGCCCATGTCGCAGCCGGCGTGCCCTTGACGGACTACGGCGCCTTGTTCGACACGCTGTCGGTGTGCCTGTCCAAGGGGCTGGGCGCGCCGGTCGGGTCGGTCGTGCTGATGAACGACCCCGAGATGGTCGCGACCGCGCGGGTGATCCGTCGTCGGCTCGGCGGTGGCATGCGGCAGGCAGGCGTGCTCGCCGCGGCCGGCCGGCATGCGCTGCAACACAACCTCGCCCGACTCGCCGACGACCACCTACGCGCGCGACGACTGTCGGCGGCGCTGGCTGACGCGCGGTCCGGCGTCGTCGATCCCGCGACGGTTCAGACCAACATCGTGTCGCTGGACCTCGCCGCTACTTCTGTCGACGCGGCGACCGTGGCGGCGCACTGCCGGGCCGAGGGCGTGGTCGTGTCGGCGTTCGGACCACAGCGGGTGCGACTGGTCACACACCTCGACGTGGACGATGCCGATATCGACCGTGCGATCGAGGTTGTCAGCCGCGTCCTGTCGGGCTGACGGGCGTGCTCACTTCGCCACGCTGCCGGAACGGCTGCGGGACCGGCGTCATCAACGCCCGCGGGCACGACGCAAGGGTGAGGTTGGCGAAGCGCAACGCGTCGTCACACAGCGCGTCAACCGTCCAGTTGGCCGTGACACCGTCCGACGTGATCGACGCCCGGAAGATCGTCACCGAGTAGCGCTGCGGGCTGTCATAGACGCAGCTGATCGTGCCGAGGTGGACAGCAGGTCCGGGCTCGTCCGAGCCTTCCGGCCACGGCCGGTCGTATCGTCGCCACACACCGGTCGTCGTCCACCAGTTGCCACCGGAGTGCACGTCGTCCTCGGTGAGACCGGCGAGGATCAGCCGGGTCGCCTCTTCCATCAGTACGGCGGCGGGACGGATGACCTCTGTGGTCGCGAAGTCCTCATGCCGGATACGGTCCGTCATCAGCTAACCGCTCCCATGCTGCCGATGCCGCGGGGGTAGAGCCGCGACAGGATCGTCTCGAAGGCGTCGCTGGGCGCGGCCGCGACGCTGCGGGGCCGCCCGAACAGGTAGCCCTGCACGTGGCTGCAGCCGAGCTCGGCGAGCCGCTCGGCCTGCGCCTCGGTCTCCACGCCCTCGGCCACGACCGGTACGCCGAGGTCGCGACACATGCTCAGCACCGCACGGACGATGGCGAGCGCACCGGCATCCTCGAGCAACGGAGCAATGAAGCTCTTGTCGATCTTCACCATGCTCACCGGGAAGTCACGCAACAGGCTGAGGGAGGAGAACCCGGTGCCGAAGTCGTCGAGTACGACGCCGACGCCGCTTTCGCGGAGCTGTCGGAGCTGACCGACGAGCGACTGGCTGGCCTGCATCAGCGCGGTTTCGGTGATCTCGAGGTGAAGCCGCTCGGGTGGGAACTGGGTGCGGCTCAGCGTCTCCATCACGACGTCGTACACATCGACTCGGGTCAGCTGGATCGGCGAGGCATTGACTGCAATCCAGGTCGTGCCGACGCCGACTCCACCCAGCTCGATGGCTGCGTCGCGGCAGGCCTGCCCGAGCATCCACCAGCCGAGTGAGCGGATCAGTCCGGTGTTCTCCGCGATGTCGAGGAAGCGATCAGGTGCCAGCAACCCTTGCTGAGGATGGTCCCAACGCAACAGCGCCTCGTGTCCGACGATGCGCCTGTCGTCGAGGGTGAGGATCGGTTGGTAGTAGGCCCGCAGCTGTCCGGTGCCGACCGACGCGCGCAGCTGCTCTTCCATCTCGAGGTCGTCGCGGGTCGCGATGCGGTCGACCTCGACGTCGAACAGCTCGACCCGGGCGCGGCCGAGTCGCTTGGCCCGCAGCAGTGCCATGTCCGCGCGCATGAGCAGCTCGTCGGCTGTGTCCGTCGACCGGCCGACTGCCGCGCCGATGCTGATCGTGACGGTGTGCGCGTGCTCGCCGATGACGATCGGCTCGTCAAGCGTCTCGGCCAGCCGGGCAGCGAGCCGGAGCAGGTCGTCCGCGCCACCGATGCGCTCGCACACGACGACGAACTCGTCACCGCCGACGCGACCCACCAGGTCTTCCGGGCGGACGGCGGAGCACAACCGCGCCGCAGCCTCCACCAGGACGTCGTCACCGGCCGTGTGACCGAGGCTGTCGTTGACGACCTTGAAGCGATCGAGATCGCAGTAGAGCACTCCGACGTCCCGGCCCAGGTGCTCCTGCAGAGCGCTCGACAGCCACTGCTGCACCAGGAAACGGTTGGCCAGCCCCGTCAGCGGATCGTGCAGGGCCCGGTTGGCCAGCTCGAGCTCGGCGTCGCGACGTTGCGTGACGTCCTGGAGCTGCACGATGACGCCGTGCACCTCGCCGTTCAGATCGGGCACGGCAGCCGCGGTCAGCTGCCCCCAGAGGAGGTGGCCGTCAGATGTCGTGAAGCGCTTCTCCACCGTGTAGCTCTGCGAGGCACCGGACAGCAGGTCCTGCATCCTTGCCGCGTCGAGCAGCAGGTCGTCGTGATGCGTGATGTCGCTCAGCGACAACATCACCAGCGCTTCCGCGCGGTGGTGCAGCATCGCGCCCAACGAGGCGTTGGCCAGCAGGATCTCGCCGTCAGCACCGACCAGCGCTGCGCCGATCGGAGAGTGTTCGAACGCGAGCCGCCATCGACGCTCGGACTCGGCGAGATGCTCGATGGCCACGATGTCGTCGGTGACGTCGCGGGCGACGATGAGGATGACCTGCCCGCCGGGCGCGGACGCTTTTGCCAACAGCTTGGCGGAGACATCGAGCCAGACCTGATGTCCGGCGCGGTGCGAGAGCCGGATCGTCGTACGGGCGTTGCCTTGTCCTCGCACCCGGTCCGTGACCGCCTGGACGACGAGCTTGTCGGCCGGCGCCACGACGTCACACAGAGCGCGGCCCCGCAGCTCGGCAGCCGGCACGCCGAGGACCGACTCAGCGGTGCTGCCGACTTCGAGGCATTTGTCGTCGAGCGTCGTCACGAGGACCAGGTCGGCGTCGGTGTGCGGCACCGACGACCAGACCGGGGACGCGTCTGGCCGCACCGTGGGAGATGCGTTGCAGTCCACCGGGAGGAATCCTCACTATTGCGGCCGTCGCGGATGCATCGACGCACTCACCGAGGACTTGACCTGGCCGCGCCAACAGGGCTGGAAAGTGGTCCCAA
>JAVEEE010000003.1 GCA_030840615.1 Frankiaceae bacterium
AACAACCCGTCACCGTGACCGGCCGTGTCGAAGACACCGCTGGCCGGGCAGAGTCCTGAGGACACCACGACGCCGTTGTCGTCGGTCAGCACGCAGGTGAGAACGACCCCGGCCTCGCTGTCGCTGATGGCGACGGTGACCTGCGTGGTACCGACCGTCGACGGGATCGCACCGACGGTCGGGGCCGGCGGCGCGGTGGTGTCGAGGGTGTAGGTGAAGGTGGTGGTGGAGGCGTTGCCCAGCGGGTCGGTCGCGGTGACGGAGAGAACGTAGTCGCCGTCGGCCGCGCCCGAAAGGTCAAGCACCATTGACGAGCCGCAGGCGGTGACGGCAGCAGCCGACGGGCCGGTCACCGAGCAGGTGAGAGTCGCGTCCGCGTCGGGCTCGGTGACGGTGAACGCGGGGGTGCGGTTGCGCGCCGGACCGTGGCTGCCGGTGACCGTGGGCGTGGTCGGGGCGGTCGTGTCGAGGACGTAGTCGACGGTCACGGTGACCTTGTTGCCGACCGCGTCCTTGACGACGATCTTGAGGGTGTAGGTGCCATCGGGCAGCCCGGCGAGGTTGAGCGTGGTCGTCGGCCCGCAGCTGACGACCGGCACGACCGCGGCCGGGCCGGTGACGGTGCACGTGTAGGTGACACCGGCGTCGGGCTCGTCGACGTCGAAGGTGGGCGTGCGATCCGTCCCGGGCGAAGACGGCGCGGTGACCGTAGGTGCGGTCGGTGCTGTGATGTCGAGCGTGTAGCCGGCGTGCCCGGCCGAGCCGGCATTGCCGAGCGAGTCGGTCGCGATGACCGACACCGTGAAGTCACCATCGACCCCGCCGGGCCCGGTGAGGTCGAGCGTGACGCTGCCGGTGGTGCAGGTGGAGACGGGTACGGCGCCGGACGGGCCGGTCGCCGTGCAGCCGACGCTCGCCCCCGCTTCGACGCCGCTGACCGCAAATGTGGGCGTACGGTCGTTGTCGGGGCTGGCCGGCGGGGTGACCGTCGGGGCGTTCGGCCCGGTGACATCGAGCGTGTAAGTCGACTGCGCCGGTGCGCTCACCAAGCCGCCGGCGGTAGCCGTGACGGTGAGCGTGTAGTCGCCGCTGGTGGCGGCAGCGCCGAGCTGGGCGGTGAACGGGTCGGCGCAGGGGTCGGCAGCGTCGACGACGTTGCCAACCGAGTCGGTCACCGAGCAGGCGCCGGTCGCCCCGACCGGGAGACCCAGGGCCCAGGTCGGGCTGCGGTCGTTGTCGGGGTTGGTGGCAGGCGCGCTGGGGCTCGGCGCCGGCGGTGCGACGTCGATGCTCGAGCTCGCCGTCTCGGGTGTGGCCCCACCGGCGACAGCAGCGGCGGTGTCGTTGTCGACGACCAGCGTGTAAGTGCCGCCCGGCTCGGCGCTGACGTCGTAGGACACGCTCGGCCCGCAGTCGCTGAGCGGATCGACGACGGTGGCGCCGCGGCGCAGCTCGCAGCTCGTCGGAGTGCTGTCGCTGGTGGTGATGTCCCAGGTCAGCGCAGTGGCGGTGGTGGCGCCGGCCGGTGTGGTGGGCGTGACGTCGAGGCCGGCGGCGTGAGCTGTCTGCGCCGAGAGCGCGACGACGAATGCGGCGCCGGCGGCGGGCAGCAGGCAGCGCGAGAACGCGCGTGCCCGCGCGTGACCTCGACGAAATCGCTGCAAGACGCCCACCACCGATCCCCCTATCGGCAGCAGATGACTAGGTCTTGACTAGGTCCCGGCTGGGTCTTTGTGACCGTGACGTATCGGTCATCGTCGAATGTGCCTCAGCGACCGCTTGACAAGAGCCCTTGACGCATCGGAAAGTGTCGTCGGACGCAAGTCAACGTTGGTTGCCAGCGTGGTCCGGGGGCCGTCTCGAGGGGGTTGAAGTGGCGGACGATCAGTGGCCGTATCCGTCCTACGGCGACCGGGTCTGGCTCGGTGGGGAGCGAGGTTCCGACCGGGCTCTTGCGGCGGTCGTCCGGGCCCTTCGCGGGCTCGTCTCGGAGTCGGGCGGACGACCCAGCGGCGACCCGGAGTCGTTGCTCGACGGTCTGGGGCACATGGCCGCCGTCGGGGAGCGGATCGACTGGGCGCTGCTCTCGCTGGTCGGCGAGGCGAGGGCTCGCGGGGTCTCGTGGCAGGCGATCGGTCTGGCCCTCGGAGTGACCAAGCAAGCCGCCCAGCAACGCTTCGCGCCCTACGTGAGACAGGCCCTCGACCAAGCCGGACAACCGTGACCCGGGTCGGCGTCGAGACGGCCATCCACATCGATCCTGGTGGGATGTGACGTCCTGATTCGCCGCGTCGACTTCGGCTATTTCGTCCGACCGGGCGATGAAACGACGACCGGTGCCGCGCGGGTGGAACCGGTCCTCGGATATCTGGTGGACCACCCTCGAGGCCGGTTGCTGCTCGACACCGGCATGGGAGTCCATCCTGACGTCGACGCCCGCTACCGGCCCCGCCGAATCGATCTGCACGCGGCGTTGTCTGCAGTCGGCAGCCGCGTCGACGACGTCACCGTGGTCGTGAACTGCCATCTGCACTTCGATCACTGCGGCAACAACCCCGCGCTTGCCGGCCGGCCGATATTCGTCCAAGCCGTCGAACTGGCCAACGCCAGGGGCGCCGACTACACCCTGCCGGAGCTGGTGGATGCTCGCGGGCTTGTCTACGAGGAGGTGAGCGGCGACGCGGAGGTGTGGCCAGGCGTCACCATCGTGCCAACCCCCGGACACACCAGCGGCCATCAGTCGCTGATCGTGCGGCGCGGAGATGGCGCGGTCGTCGTACTGGCCGGGCAGAGCCACGACACGGCAACAGACTTCAGCGCTGACGCACTTGCCGTTCGGGCTGCCCATGATGGCCAGGTCGCATCAGTGCAGCTGCCGCCCACGTGGATGCGCCGGTTGCTGGAGCTGGATCCCAAGAGTGTGTACTTCGCACACGATCACGCGGTCTGGCTGCCGTGAGCGAATTCACCCCATGTGGGGGTAGCGCCAGTCCGTCGCCGGGACGAAGTTCTCCTTGATCGCGCGCGGGCTCGTCCAGCGCAGCAGGTTGAGCATCGAGCCCGCCTTGTCGTTGGTGCCCGATGCCCTGGCACCGCCGAAGGGCTGCTGCCCGACGACCGCGCCGGTCGGCTTGTCGTTGATGTAGAAGTTGCCGGCCGAGAACCGCAGCATCTCGTGGGCCCTGACGATTGCCTCGCGGTCCTGCGCGAACACGGCACCGGTCAACGCATACGGCGCGATGTCGGCGGCCTGCCGTACGACGTCGTCGTAGTCGGGGTCGTCGTAGACGAACACCCCGAGGATCGGCCCGAAGTACTCCGTCGTGAAGATCTCGTGCGTCGGGTCAGTCCCGACCAGCACCGTGGGCCGGACGAAGAAGCCTTCCGTGTCGTCGCCAGTGCCACCGGCAAGGATCTCGATAGTCGGGTCGGAGTGCGCCCGGTCGAGCACGGCGGACAGCCGTTCGAAAGCGCGCCGGTCGATCACCGCACCCATGAAATGGGAGAAGTCGGACACATCGCCGACGGGCAGCGCCTCGGTCTCGGCAGCGAGCTCGTCGCGCAACCGGCCCCACAGCGACCGCGGCACGTAGGCGCGCGACGCGGCCGAGCACTTCTGCCCCTGGAACTCGAACGCTCCGCGGATCAGACCGGTACGCAGCGCGTCGCCATCGGCGGACGGATGCGCGATGACGAAGTCCTTGCCGCCCGTTTCCCCCACCAGCCGCGGATAGCTGCGGTAACCGGCGATGTTGTTGCCGACCGACTGCCACAGATGCTGGAACGTCGGGGTCGAACCGGTGAAATGGATACCGGCGAGGTCGGGGTGGGACAGCGCCACCTCGGACACCGCCCGGCCGTCGCCCGTCACCATGTTGATGACCCCGGCGGGCAACCCGGCGGCTTCGAGCAGTCGCATGAGGAAGTGCGCCGAGAACTGCTGCGCGGGGCTCGGCTTCCACACCACCGTGCAGCCCATCAACGCCGGCGCCGTCGGCAGGTTGCCCGCGATCGACGTGAAGTTGAACGGGGTGATGGCGAGCACGAAACCCTCGAGCGGCCGGTGGTCCATCCGGTTCCACATCAGCGGTGCGCTGATCGGCTGCTCGGAGAGGATCTTGCGCGCATAGTGGACGTTGAAGCGCCAGAAGTCCGCCAGCTCGCAGACCGCGTCGATCTCCGCCTGGTAGCAGGTCTTCGACTGCCCCAACCTCGTCGACGCGTTGACGGTGTCGCGCCACGGACCGACGAGGAGGTCGGCCGCCTTGAGGAACACTGCCGCCCGCTCGTCGAACGGCAGCGCCCGCCACGCCGGCGCAGCGGCTAGCGCCGCGTCGACCGCGGACGCCACCTCCCCGGCGGTGGCGTTCCAGGTGTGGCCGACCACAGCGGAGTGCCGGTGTGGCATGACGACGTCGATGCGCTCGCCGGCGCCCGGACGCGCCGCGCCGCCGATCGTCATCGTCAGGTCGATCGGGTCCGCGGATGCAAGCTCCTTCAGCCTCGCCTCGAGGCTCGCCCGCTCCTTGCTCCCGGGCGCATAGCTGCGGACCGGCTCGTTCACGGGCTCGGGCGGGACAGTGACGGCATCGAACATGTCCTCATCCTGCCCCAGATCTCGGGGTCAATCGGCGAGCAGATCGGGCAGCTCCTGGACGGCGTACCAGGCGAGCTCGGTCGCGCCCGCCTCGTCGAGTGCGAAGGCTGCGTCGTCGTCGCCGGCCACGGCTCCGCCGAGCGCGGTGACCGCGGCGCTCACGACGGCTTCCGAGTCCTCGTCGTCGACCAGTGCCGAGGCCCATCGAGAGACGGGGACCGGCGCGCCCACCACGACCCCTGAACGCCCCGGCCCGGCCGGGGCGACGTCCAGGTCGGCGACCTCCGCCGCTACGACGACCCGGCGGCGAGGGGCGTCGAGGTCGACGGCGAGAAGGTCCAGGCACGACCGGCCGGCGGCGAGGCTGGCGACGTACTCCATCTCCTCCTCGCTGCCCTCCCGGTACCACTCACGGAGTGCGGGCGTCACCGCGTGAGCCGGGCCTGGCGGCGCCTGACCGTCGGCGAGCCAGCGCGCCAGCGCAGGAAGCGTCGCGGCCAGATAGACGCGCATGACGCTGGCGCGGCCTACGCGGCAGGAATCGTGGAAGCGCCGGCGGCGAGCGCCGTCGCAGACGTGCGTAGCGAGGTCTCGAAGACCTGGGTGCGGCGGCGGTGGTCCATGAGGTTGAGCCCGATCGCCTCGAGATCCTCTCGGCCCGGACCGAGGATCGTCACGCTGGTGCCGTGCCGGCGGACCTTGCCCGCCTCGTGCAGCACCCGCTTGGTCATCGCACGACGGAAGCGGCGCTCGACCCGACCGACCAGCGACGGCGGTTCGTCGTAGTCGAAGGACACCATGGGCGCGAGCACAACGACCTCGTCCAACCCCATGCCGGCCAGCAGGTCGAGCGAGGTCGGCGAGCAGGTCCCGCCGTCGACGTAACGGCGCCCGTCGATCATCGTCGGGGCATACCAGCCGGGAATCGAACAGGACGCCATGACCGCTTCGGCGAGCGTGGCCGGCGGTGCGCCCGTGCGTCCGAAGGCAATCCGGCGTCCGGAGTCGTAGTCCATCGCCATGATCCAGGTGGCAGGGTGCTCCGGCCAGTCGTTGTCGGGATTCGCGGCAGTCATGAGCACGCCGAGGGGAGCGAGGTTGCCGCGTCCGCGCGGCGCGAAGCCGGCGAGGATGGCCAGCGGCGGCAGCTTGCGCGGGTTCCGTGCGGCCTGGGCGAGCAGCGCGGCCGAACCGAGGCGAAGCTTGGGTCGTGGCGGCAATGCCCCGCCGCTCGCCGTGTCATGGTCGAACTCGATCTGGGGGTCGCCAGGCCCGGGCACCCCGCGCTGGTTGTTGACGAGGTTCTCGACGGTGATGCCGCTGCCGAGCAGGCCGCTCAGCACCGCTCCGGCGGACGTCCCCACGAGAAGGTCGGACTCGCCCGGGTCCCAGCCGAGGGTCTGCTTCACCGCCTGCAGCGCGCCGATCATCCAGGCCGCGCCGAGCACGCCGCCTCCCCCGAGAACGAGCCCTCGCTTCGGGATCCCTGTCGCCGCCGGTGTCATGTCACCGTCTCCAGCAGCTCGCCGAGCGACTCCTCGATGCATTGCGCGAGCACGTCCACGTCGGGCATCGTGTCGCGGTCGGCGTTGAGGCCGTAGTAGACGCCGCCGTTGTATGAGGTCAGGCCGATGGACACGCCTTGGCCCTTGGCCAGCGGTACGACGGGATAGCACTCGAGCATCTGCGCCCCCGCCGCGTAGAGCGGGAACTGCGGACCAGGCACGTTGGTCACGACAACATTGAACAACCGTCGGGTGAAGCCGGAGGCCAACCGCGCCGCAGCCGAGTGAATTGTCGGCGGGGCAAATCCGGTCAAAGCCACCATCGCGTCTGCGGCGACCGCCTGACCCGACTCCTTGTGACCCTTCATGGCATAGGAGACCTGATGCAGGCGCAGGACCGGACTGGGCTCGCCCACCGGAAGGTCGACGAACAAGGCAGACACCCGGTTGCCCAGCGCGCCGCTCTGATCTTCCGAGCGAACGCTGACCGGCACCATGGCGCGCACGACGGTCTTGGGGGTCACCGATTCGCCCCTGGTGAGCAGCCAGACGCGCAGTGCACCGGCGACGGTCGCAAGCACGACATCGTTGACCGTGCCGCCGTGGGCCTTGCGGATGCGCTTGTAGTCGTCGAGCTCGGTGGCTGCCATGCCGAAGCGCCGCTGTTCGCCGATGGTGGCGTTGAGCGGACTGGCCGGGGCGGGGCGGAGCGAGGACCGTACGGCGGACACGAGTCCGGTGGCCGCGCCGAGCGCGCGTTGTGCGGTGGCGCGCGCATCGGTGACGCCCGCCCGCACCGTGTCGACGACTTGCGTGGGCCGGCGCAGGTTGTCGGCGAACGCGCCGACGACGAGGTCGAGCCCGGACGGCTCGCGCGCCGGCACCCAGCCATCGTCGGGGACCTGTCGTGGCGTGGTTCCGACGTCGAGGATCAGCGTGCTGATGTCGACGGCACTGATGCCGTCGACCATGGCGTGGTGGGTCTTGGTGATGATCGCGAAGCGCCCGTCCTCGAGCCCTTCGACCAGGTAGATCTCCCACAGCGGCCGGTTGCGGTCGAGCTGGCGCGACTGCACCCGGCCGACGAGCTCGCGCAGCTGGTCGAGCGTCCCCGGACGCGGCAGCGCGCTGCGCCGGACGTGGTAGGTGATGTCGAACTCCTCGTCGTCGACCCACACCGGGTTGGCGAGATGACCCGGCACCCAGCGGACCTTCTGCCGGTAGCGCTGCACGAGGCTGATGCGCTCCGACACGAGGTCGCACAACGCCTCGTAGTCGAAACCGGCCGAACCGGCCGGTCGGGTGGCCTTCGGCGGGTCGAAGATCGCGACCCCGCCCACGTGCATGGCGGTGGTGGGCGTCTCCAGGTAGAGGAACGAGACGTCGAGCGAGGACAGGCGGTCAGTCATCGGACGTATCGTCGCATCCGGTCTAGCCCGGCTGCAGTTCGAGCCCGAACAGCGTCTCGAGCTCACCGATCGTCTGGTCGGGCGTCACGAACTTCACCCCCACCATCCCTACCCCGACAGCGCCCTTGACGTTGGGCCCGAGGTCATCGACGAACACGCACTGCTCGGTCTCGACTCCCAGCAACCCGGCGGCGTGCCGGTAGATCCCCGGCTCCGGCTTGCGCATCCCGACCTCGCCGGAGATGACGACAGCGTCGAACACCTCGTCCCACTCCTCCCGCGGGTAGTCCATCCCCCACGAGTTGGACAGCAGGGCGGTGCGCAGACCATGGCTGCGGGCCCGGCGCACCGCGTCGAACATCGGCTGCTCCCGGCGGAAACCCGCGAACATCCGGCTCAGCAGCCCCTCGGCCTCGACGGGCCGGCCGTCGTGGGTGTGCAGCCGTCGAGCCAGCTCGCGTTCGAAGTCAGGGATGGCGATCTCGCCGCGCTCGAGCGCGTGCATGGGGTTGGTCCCCGCTTCGGCGCCGTACGACGCACCCAGCCACTCGCCGATCACCCGTCGGAACGCCGCGAGATCGATCTCGTCGTCCTCGCACCACGACTGCATGGTGTCCTGCAGCGGGCTGGTCAGCACCCCGCCGTAGTCGACGATCAGTGCCCGGAGCTCTGCCACGCCCGCGAGCCTAGGAGTGGCACGACGATGCGGTCGGCGCCGGCGTAGGCGTCGCTGACGTGGGCGGTGCGTTGCGGCGGTACTCGGTGACGGTCGCCAGCCGCTGGTAGGCCGTGCCGATGTCGAGCTCGACCCTGCTGGCCGCGGCCGCCACGACGAGTCGCGGAGCCGGCACGATCATCGCCGCGACGGCGTTGGCCTGACCGCTCAGCTTCGTCGGATAGCGCACGCTCGAGCTGCCGCGCAGGAACCTCGGTGCATTGCCCACGCGCCCGATGGCGACGTGGAAGCTGCGATGCATTCCCCGGGCAACGCGCGCGGCCAGGCCCGAGCGCAGGCTCCCGTTGAGCACGTTGACCGCCGGCCCCGCGACGGACGTGGCAGCAGGGGGCGTCGTCGGCGTGACGCACGGCCTCAGCACCGCGGCGGGACCGCCACCGTGCCGGTCGTCGTGCCAGCGCTGCCAACCGAACCAGCCGCCCGCGGCGAGGGCCGCGAGTACGACCAGCGTCAGGAGCAGCCGCGGCCAGCGCCGACGGGCACCCGGCCGGTAGCGCCGGGGCGGGGATAGGTCACCGCGACCCAGGATCGTCATAGGGAGCCCGGGTTCGTCATGTGGAGGCCAGCATCGTCACGGCCCGCGACGATACTGTCGCGGCACCGGCCTGCTCGAGAGGACCCGTCGTGGACTTCGCTCTTTCCGCCCCCGCCCAGGACTACGTCAAGCGTCTCGAAGACTTCATGGATAGCCACATCTATCCCGCAGAGAAGGTCTACGAGCAGCAACGGCGCGAGCTCTTCGCCGCTGGAAAGCCGCACTCGGTGCCCCCGGTCGTCGAGGATCTGAAGGTTGAGGCGCGCAGCCGCGGTCTGTGGAACCTCTTCCTGCCCGATGTCTCCGGCCTGTCCAATGTCGACTACGCCCACCTCGCCGAGATCATGGGCCACTCCGCGAGTCTGGCGCCCGAAGCGACCAACTGCGCCGCGCCTGACACGGGCAACATGGAAGTGCTGCACATGTTCGGCACGCCCGAGCAGAAGGAGCGGTGGCTGCGGCCGCTCATGGACGGCGAGATCCGCTCCGCCTTTGCCATGACAGAGCCCGCGGTCGCCTCCTCCGACGCGACCAACATCTCCACCGAGATCAAGCGAGACGGTGACCACTACGTCATCAACGGGCGCAAGTGGTGGATCAGCGGAGCCGCCGACGAGCGCTGCAAGTTCTTCATCCTCATGGGCAAGACCGACACGTCAGCGCCGCCGCACCGCCAGCAGTCGCAGGTCCTCGTCCCGGTCGACACCCCGGGCGTGACGATCCTGCGCAACCTGCCCGTCTTCGGTTACGTCGACCAGCACGGGCACTGCGAGATCACGTTTGAGAACGTCCGGGTCCCGGTGACGAACCTCGTCGGCGAGGAAGGCGGCGGCTTCGCGATCGCGCAGGCGCGACTGGGTCCCGGCCGCATCCACCACTG
>JAVEEE010000055.1 GCA_030840615.1 Frankiaceae bacterium
GACGCGTCGAGGCTCGACCACAGCATCCGCTTGGTCAGCTCCACCCCCGGACGGCTGAATCCGATGATGCGCCCGGCGACGTCGTAAGACTCGTCGAGCAGCGCCTCCGCCGCGACGACGCGCGAGACCAGTCCGATCCGTTCCGCCTCGACTGCCGGCACGTCGCGACCGGTCAGCATCACCTCGGCGGCGCGTGACGACCCGATCGCCCGCGGCAACAGGTAGCTGAGCCCGAGCTCGCTCGCGGTCAGGCCGTTGTTGATGCCGGCGGCGCGGAAGTAGGCCGGCTCTGCGGCGAGCCTGACGTCACACGCGAGCGCCAGGCAGAAGCCGCCGCCGATCGCCGGTCCGTTGACTGCTGCGATGACCGGCGGGTGCATTCGCCGGATCGTCAGGATGACGTCGTCGAGCAGCTCCATCGAGCGGAGCGCGATCGTCGACAGCGTGAGCCCTTCGATGCCCGGCACCAGGCCCGGGTCCTCGAGGTCCGCTCCCGAACAGAACGCGGTGCCGGCGCCGGTCAGCACGACGACGCGGACGTCGTTGTCGCGCCCGACGGTCTCGAGCGTCTCGCGCAGCGGCACCATGACGTCGAACGCCATCGCGTTCATCCGCTCCGGCCGGTCGAGCGTCACCACCGCGACACCGTCGCGCGGCCGCTCGACACGGACGTAGCTCATCCCGGCCACCGCCCTACGCCGGACCCAGCGGAGTGTCCTGCAGCCCGACGATGCTGTAGCAGCGTTCCTGGCGCCGCGATGTGAACCGCCATCCGTCCGGAGTCCGCGCGAACTCGTCGTCGTACCAGAGTCCGATCAGCCAGACCGAGGTCGTGCCGTCGGCGTTGGCGAGGACCATCGGGTTGTTGCACGACGTCCGCGCCGTCGCGCGGTCACCGTCGAGCGCGATGAGCGGCAGCCCCATCATGTGCTGCGTCCGGCGGAACCCACCGAGCGCGTCGGTGAGGAACTTCTTGATGCCGTCGACGCTGTCGGCCGGCCCGCCGAACGCCGTGAAGTCGATGCGCGCGTCGGTCGTGAACAGGTCGTCGAGGCCGTCGAAGTCGCCGCTGTCCACGACGGACGGGTAGCGCGCGATGAGTTCCTGGATCGCGAGCTTGTCCTCGACGTGGCTCATGCCCGGTCGCTGGCTGCGGAACCGTCCGCCTCGGCCGTCTCCCGGGCCCACTTGTAGTCGGGCTTGCCGGCGGGGGTCCGCTCGACCGCGTCGACGAGCACGAGACCGCGCGGGACCTTGTAGCGCGCCAGCGACGACCGGGTGTGCTCCTGCAGCGACTCCAACGTCGGGTCGGCACCGGCGGCGGCCTTGACCACCGCGACGACCCGCTCGCCCCAGCGGTCGTCCGGCAGGCCGACGACGATGGCGTCTGCGACGTCCGGGGAGGTCATCAACGCCGTCTCGACCTCTTCCGGATAGACCTTCTCGCCGCCGGTGTTGATCGACGTCGAGCCTCGGCCGAGCAGGACCACGGTGCCGTCCTCGTCGACGGTCGCGTTGTCGCCCGGGAGCACCCACCGGTCGCCGTCGATCTCGAGGAACGTCGCCTTCGTCTTCGTCTCGTCCTTGTAGTAGCCGATAGGCACGTGACCCTTGCGCGCGAGCCGCCCCACCGCACCGCTGCCCGGCTCGATCGGCATGCCGTCGTCGTCGAGCACGTTGGTCTGGGCGTTCACCGTGAACCTCGACCCGGCCGTCGTGTCTCCCGCGGCGTGCAGCTTGTTGCCGACGATGCCGGTCTCCGACGAGCCGAAGCCGTCCACGATCATCAGGTTGGGCAGCAGCTCGGCCAGCCGGCCCTTGGCGGTGCTGGAGAGCACCGCGCCGCCCGAGCCGACGACGATGAGCGACGACGCGTCGTACGGTGACCCCGCTGCACGGGCCGTGTCGAAGGTCTCGGCAAGTGGTCGGGCCATCGCGTCGCCCACGATCGTGAGGATGTTGACACCCTCGTCCTGCACGAGGCGCCAGACGGCGTCGGCGTCGAAGGGACCATGCGGCGGGAACACCACGCGGCCGCCGGCGAACAGCGAGTGGAACACCCCCCACTGCGCGCTGACGTGCATCAGCGGCGGGGTGGTGAGGATCGTCCCGCCAGCCTCCGGGATGCGCTCGACGATCTCCTCGGGTGTCTTGATGAAGTTGCCGGACTGGAAGACGTCGCCACCGCCCATGGCGGCGAAGAAGATGTCCTCCTGGCGCCAGACGACGCCCTTCGGCATACCGGTCGTGCCGCCCGTGTAGGCGATGTAGCGGTCGTCGCCCGAACGTTCGGTCCCGTCCGGCCGGTCCGGTTTCGCGTCGGCGAGCACCGTTTCGTAGTCGAGCGCACCGTCGGCCAGATCGGCGCCGCTGTCGTCATCGACCGCGAGCAGGTGCTCGAGCTGGTTCGCTCCCTTCGCCGCCACCGCCACCCGCGGCGAGAACTGCCGATGGTGGATGACCGCAACGAGGTCGGCGTCGTCGTAGAGGTGCTGGAGCTCGCCCTCGACGTAACGGAAGTTGATGTTGACCGGCACGGCCGACAGCTTGAACGCCGCGAGCATCCCCTCGAGGTACTCCGATCCGTTGAGCAGCTGCAGGCCGATGTGGTCACCCGGGCCGATGCCCAGCTCGCTCAGCGCGTGCGCCAGCCGGTTGGAGCGCTCGTCGAGTTGCCGGAAGGTGAGCCGGCGGGTGGGCGAGACACCGCCGCTGGGCGCGTGCGACACGACCGCCTCGCGGTCCGGGACCGCGTCGGTGACGAGCTCGAACAGGTCTGCCAGGTTGAAGCCGCTCACCCGGCGAATATATGACGGGGCGTCAGGTCAGCAGCCGGGCACGTCCTTGCCGTTGGCTCCGAGGCTGACGAGTGTGCAGAAGGTCAGCTTGCTGACCTTCCAGTGACCGTCCACCAGCACCGCGACCCCGCTCGCGTTGTTGAGCAGCGGTGTCTTCTTGTTGTAGAGGATCCAGGTCACGGTCGCCTGCGTCGGCGAGGTGAAGTTGATCAGCTTCACCTTGGCGCGGCGGGTGAGCCCGGCGTCGGTGTCTTCCTGCTCCGCGACGGTGAGCGCTGCGCCGAGGCTCGACCCGTCCTCCAGGAGGGAGACGGCTTCCGAGCGCGCGGTGCCGGTGTGGAAGAACGTCTCCCACATGGTCGTGATCTCGGTCTTGGCGGCTGTGGGGTTGTCGGGTGCGGTCCCGCCGGAGCTCGCCGGCGTCGTCGACGTGACTGCTGCGGGGGTGGTGTCGGCCGGCCCCGGAGTGGAGCCGCTGCTACCGCCGCAACCGGTGGCGAGCGCCGTCGTGGTGCCGAGGACAAGGAGGGCGAGGGAACGTTTCATCGGCTGACCGTAGCGCCGCGGCGGGCCGACCGAAGGGCGTTCGGCTGAACGCCGAACACCCCGCCGCGACAAATCTGACGGGGCGTCACATAATGCCAGGCAGGCCATATCGGAGGGACTGCGGATGACCGACTACGACAAGCTTCTCATCGGCGGGCAGTGGGTGACACCGTCGAGCAACCAGCGCATCGAGGTGCGGTCGCCGGCCACTCTCGACGTCGTCGGGTCGGTGCCCGAGGCTCTGGAAGCTGATGTCGACTCCGCTGTCGCGGCGGCTCGGCAGGCGTTCGACCGCGGCCCGTGGCCCACGACCGCGCCGGCGGACCGCGCGAAGGTGATCGCCCGTTTCACCGAGCTGCTGACCGAGCGCATCGACGAGGTCGGCGCCATCATCACCGGCGAGATGGGCGCGCCGACCGCGACCGTGCAGATGATGATGTGGACGCCGGCGCAGGCGGTGCTCGGCGTCTACTCCGAGCTGGCGACGACGTTCCCGTGGGAAGAGACCCGCAACGGCCTGTTCGGCGAGAGCCGGGTGCGGCGCGAGCCCGTGGGCGTCGTGGCCGCGATCATCCCGTGGAACGTGCCGCTGTTCATCGCTATCAACAAGGTCGTGCCCGCCCTCCTCGCCGGCTGCACGGTCGTCCTCAAGCCCGCGCCGGAGACTCCGATCGACGCGCTGTGGCTGGGTGCGCTGTTCGCCGAGGCCGGCCTTCCCGACGGCGTGCTGTCGGTGTTGCCCGCCGACCGCGAAGTGAGCGAATACCTCGTCACCCACCCCGGCGTCGACAAGGTGTCGTTCACGGGTTCGACGGCAGCCGGCCGGCGTGTCGGGGCGCTGGCGAGCGAGCGGCTCAAGCGGCTGTCGCTGGAGCTCGGCGGCAAGAGCGCGGCCATCGTGCTCGATGACGTCGATCTCAATGCATCAGCTTTCATGCTGGCCTACTCCGGGCTGATGAACAGTGGTCAGGCGTGTGTCGCGCAGACCCGGATCCTCGCTCCCCGCAGCCGCTACGACGAGGTGACCGAGGCCTTGGTCGCTTCGGCGTCGATGATGACGACGGGCGACCCGCTCGACCCGGCGACGCAACTCGGCCCGCTCGTCGCCGAGCGGCAGCGCGACCGCGTCGAGGGCTACATCGAGAAGGGCAAGGCCGAGGGCGCGCGGCTCGTGCTCGGTGGCGGCCGACCGGCAGGTCTCGACAAGGGCTGGTACGTCGAGCCGACGGTCTTCGCCGACGTCGAGAGCAAGATGACGATCGCGCAGGAGGAGATCTTCGGTCCGGTGCTGTCGGTCATCCCCTATGACACGGTGGAGCAGGCGGTCGACATCGCGAACGACTCCGACTACGGGCTGGCCGGCTCGGTGTGGACCCAGGACATCGACCGCGGCTACGAGATCGCCAAGCAGATCCGCACCGGCACATACGGCATCAACTGGTACGCCTTCGACATGGGTTCGCCGTTCGGCGGTTACAAGTGCTCCGGTGTCGGCCGCGAGGACGGACCGGAAGGGCTCGCGTCGTTCTGCGAGCTCAAGAGCATCCTCATGCCGTTGGGTTACACCTCGGCAAGCTAGGCGCCCGCGGGACGAGTTAGGCGT
This sequence comes from Frankiaceae bacterium, assembly GCA_030840615.1. Taxonomy (GTDB): domain Bacteria; phylum Actinomycetota; class Actinomycetes; order JAFAQI01; family JAFAQI01; genus JAFAQI01. The sequence continues at coordinate 4,948 of JAVEEE010000055.1, forward strand.
TGGCCGCCTCGACCGCCTTGGCGGTGGCCAGCAGCAGCTCCTCGGATCCCGCCGGACCGACCAGCTGCAGGCTCGTCGGGATCGGTGATCCCGCTGCGGCGATCGGCTGCGCCGTGGCCGGCGTGCCGGCAGCGTTGAACACGGACGTGTAGCGCGAGATCTCGATGATCAGCTCCATCGGGTCGCCGGCGAGGGCGTCGAGGTGCGGCGGAAAGATCGGCAGCGTCGGCAGGGCCAGCAGCTCGACGTCGGCGAACACCGACGCCACCTGCTCCTTCCACTTCACGAGCTGTTCGCGCGCGTCGTCGATGCCGGCCCGGAACATGTCGGCCATCGCCACCATGCCGGCGATGTCCTGACCGACCCCGTCGGGGTTCTCCTCCACGAGGGTGTGGTCGCAGTCCCACAGCTCGGCGAAGTAGATCGTGGTGAAGCAGCCGCCGCCGGTCTCGAGGTCGACGT
>JAVEEE010000075.1 GCA_030840615.1 Frankiaceae bacterium
CCGTCGACCGCAAGGCGACCACGCCGCGCGCGACGGTCGACCGGGGACTCTTCGGGGACGTCGGAGGCTGTGCTGCCGGCCACCACAGGCTTACGGGAACCGGACCGCTTGGCGCGATATTGCGCTGCGTCGGCCAGCCGGAACAGCCGCAGTGGCGTCTGGAACTGCCCCGGCGGTGCGTCCGTGGAAGCGACACCGCAGGACACCCCGGTGCTCAACGGCTGGTTGTCGACAATGCGGCAGAGCTCTTCGGCGACCTCCACGGCCTGCTCGGCGGGGACGCCGGTCGTGACGATGCAGAACTCGTCACCGCCGATGCGCGCCGCCAGGCTGCCGTGCGCCAGCCCGCTCGCCCGGCTGACTGCCTCCGCGACCGCAACGATGAGCCGGTCACCGGCCTCGTGGCCGAACGAGTCGTTGACCTGCTTGAGCCGGTTGATGTCCGCGAGAACCCCCGACACCGGCGTGCCGCTCTCCGTGTAGTCAGCCATGCTCGCCTCGAGCCGCTCGTCCACCGCACGCCGGTTCGCCAGTCCCGTGAGGGGGTCCTGGAAGGCCAGCCGTTCGATGCGCGCCAGGTGGTCGGCCTGCACGACGCCGGCTGCCACCTGGGTGGCCACGGCGAGGCCGAAGTCGATGTCGGTCGAGGCGAACCGCGGCTGGCCGGCGGCTCGGGTCGCGTAGATCTCGCCCCAGACCCGCGCGTCCACGATCAGGGGGATCCCGAGGCACGAGTCCTTGCTCAGCGCGGCGAGCAACACGGCGTCGGCCGTGCCGTCGCCCACGTCGGAGACATAGCCGCGCCGGCTCTCGATGAGCTCGTGCAGCGTTGGGTAGTCCGCGGTCGGGTAGACCTCGTCGGAGGGGAACCGGACCTCGTCGGAGCCGAGTACCCCGACATTCACCAGGACCCGCAGGACCCCTCGTTCCCTGTCCCAACGCGAAACCGACAACGACGAGGCGTCCAGCGCTCGGCGCGCCTCCTCGGCGGTCAGCTCGATGAGATCCTCGAACTTGTTGATAGCGCCGACGACCTTCGCGATGTCGAGCAACGCGCGCAGCCGGGCAGCGTCAGGAGAGGCTGCGTCGCCAGCAACGTCGCGCGGCGCGGCCACGCGATGTTCGTCGTCGACCAAAACGGACCTCCTGGGACAAGCATCGCTTGCGGGGCCCTGAAATGCGGCTTCCCTGGTGTAACCGATCCTTTGTGACTAGCGTTTGTGGTGCTTACGGTGACAGACGTCAGCCGATGGTGCGAGTGCGCGGCCCCGCGCGCAGCACCTGCGACGACAGGGTCCGGCCGACGATGCGCTCAGCCTCGGCGGCCGCGGCGATCATGGCCTCGAGGTCCACGCCGGTCGCCACGCCCATGTCCTCCACCATGTGGACGAGCTCCTCGGTCGCGATGTTCCCGGTCGCGCCCGGCGCGTAAGGGCAGCCGCCGAGCCCGCCCACCGATGCGTCGAACTCGCTGACCCCCAGCTGCAGCGCGGCCAGCACGTTGGCCAGTCCGGTGCCCCGGGTGTTGTGGAAGTGCAGCAGCAGCGGAACGTCCGGGTGAGCCGACCGCGTCTCGCCCACCAGGTTGATCACGCGCGTCGGAGTTGCCATGCCGGTCGTGTCGCCGTACGCCAGAGAATCGGCACCATCGCGCATCGCGCGCGATGCCACGGACACGACGCGCTCGACGGGCACATCGCCCTCGTACGGGCAACCCCACGCGGTTGCGACGATCACCTGGCAGGTCGCTCCCTGGTCGTGCACCAGGTCAACGATGGCGGCGATGTCGTCGAGAGACTCATCCGTCGAGCGATTGAGGTTCTTGCGGTTGTGGGTGTCCGAGGCGGACACGACGACCTCGATCTCCGCGAAGCCGGCGGCCAGCGCGCGCTGCGCGCCTCGCAGGTTGGGCACCAACGCCGAGTAGCGGACGTCCGGGTTGGGCGTGATCGCGGCCCACACCTCGGCGGCGTCCGCCATCTGCGGGATGGCCTTCGGGTGGACGAACGAGACCGCCTCGATGCGCCCGACGCCGGTCGCGGACAACGTGTCGATCAGGGCCACCTTGGCCGCTGTGGACACCGGGTCCTCGTTCTGCAGCCCGTCGCGAGGACCGACCTCGCGCAGCGACAGCCGCTCCGGCAGGTCACTCATCCCGCTCCTCCTTCATTTGTGGACTCCGACACACCCGTCGTGCGGCGTGTCTGTTGCCGGAGAGTCCACGAAAGTCACAACACCGCGAGGAGCGGTCATCGTCCCGGCCAGTCGGGGCGGCGCTTCTCGTTGAACGCCGCGACACCCTCGGCCCGGTCGGGCGAGAACGCCGTGGCGCGCCAGGCCGCGTCCTCGATCTCGAGGCCGCCGGCGAGGTCGACATCGAGGCCGAGCCGCAGCGCCCGCTTCGCGTTTCGCACACCAACGGGCGAGTTGGCGGCGATCGTGGTGGCGAGACCGAGGGCGTACGCGCGGTCCTCGCCGGCGGCCACCCGACGGTCGACCAGCCCGAGTCGCTGCGCCTCGTCGATGTCGACCCGGCGCCCAGTGAAGATCAGGTCAGCCGCGCGCGCCGACCCGACGCGGCGGGAGAGCAGCTGGGTGCCTCCCCCGCCGGGGATGACTCCGACGGTCACCTCAGGCAGCCCGAGCACCG
>JAVEEE010000079.1 GCA_030840615.1 Frankiaceae bacterium
CCGCCAACCGGCGTTCGCGTGGCAGCTCGACGAGATCGCTCGTCGCCACCCGGTCACTCTCGACGAGTTCTTGCCGGCACTCGACCGCCGGCCGAACGGCGGAACGCTCGTGACGATCGACGACGGCTACGAGTCGACCCTCGACGTCGCCGCACCGATGTTGGCGAAGGCCGGCGTGCCTGCGCTGCTCTTCGTGCCTCCCGGCCGGCTCGGTGGCACTTCGTCCTGGATGCCGGAGATGCCCGACGAGCGGCTGCTCGCGGTGGACCGGTTGCGCGAGCTGTCCGGCTACGGGATCGAGGTCGGTGCGCACGGCTACGACCACACCGACATGGCCGGCATGACACCGGCCGAGCTGCATCGGCACACGGCCGAGGCCGCGACCGCGCTCGCCGATCACACCGGCATCCGGCCCCGCGCGTTCGCCTACCCCCGTGGCCTGCACGACCCGGCAGCACGTGCCGCAGTGCGCGACGCCGGCTTCGTCGTCGGGTTCTCGGTCTACGACTCCCGCGGTGGCCGTTGGGCCGTCCCACGTGCAGACGTCAACGCCCTGGACACCCGGCGGAGCTTCCGGCTGAAGTGCTCGCCGTGGTATCCCGCGGCGAAGCAGGTGCTCGACCGCGCCCCCGCGGTCCGACGGATGCTGCACCGCAGCATCGGAACGGCCCGTCGCTAGCCAATGGACGAGTCGATGGCTTCGATGCCCGCGCCCGCCGCTGACGGGCCCGGCGCCGATCGGAGTGGACCGCAGCGCACGGCGATGAACGTCGTGGCATCGGCGACCGCCCAGGTCCTCGGCAAGATACTGACGCTCGCGTGGACCGCCGTCGCGGCACGTGAGCTCACCCAGGGCCAGTTCGGCGCGTTCAACTTCTCGCTGTCGCTCGCGCTGATCGTGAACGCGGTCGCCGAGTGGGGGTTCGACCCGGCGCTCGTGCGGCTCTCCAGCCGGGACCCGGCTGACCGCGACCGCTATTACACCGAGGCGATGGCCTGCCAGACCGTCCTCGGCATCCTGCTGTTCGCCGCCGTGCTCGCGAGCATCCTGCCGAGCCGGAGCGGCAACCACGTGGGGCTGGCAACAGCGCTCGTGTTCATCTCGGTGTTCGTAGACCTGTGGAACGACACGGCACGTTCGGTCGGCGCCGCCTCGCGCCGTCAGAGCCGGACGTCGGCTGCGCTCGTCGTGCAACGGCTGGTGACGGCGTTGGTCGTGCTGCCGCTGCTGCTGACGGGCGCGGGCATTGCGGGCCTCGCTGCGGGCCTGCTCGCGGGCAGCCTTGTCGGCTGGGTGGCCAACATTGTCGCGCTGCGCTCTTTCGGTGTGCGTCTGCGGCTTCGGGCACTGCGGCTACATCTTGTGCTGGAGTTCGCCAGGCTGAGTCTGCCGATCGGCGTCAGCGCTCTCATGCTCGTGTTGACTGCACGCCTCGACACCGTGTTGATAGAGGTGTTGAAAGGAAACCGCGACGTGGCCGCATATGCGGCGGCCTATCGACTGTTCGAGACGGTGCTGTTCGTGACGTTCGCCGTGAGCAGCGCGACCTTTCCGCTGATGAGCGCAGCTGCAGACGACCATGCTCGAGTGCGAGAGGTTGTCCGTAGTGCGGCCGCGGCCACCTCGGTGCTGCTGCTGCCTTTCGCCGCGGTGTGCCTGGTCGATGCGGCCCCGGTGCTGCGGCTGTTCTACGGCGCTCGTTACGGCGCCCAGTCAGCCGGCGCGCTTCGATGGCTGGCGCTCGCTCCGATCGCCTACTCGGTGGCCTTCTTCACCTCGACCGCTCTCATTGCCGTCGGTCGCAATCGCGGACTGTTGTTCACCTCTGCCCTGGCGGCGGTGACGAACCTCGCCGTCAACTTGGCTGTCATTCCGCATTTCGCCGGCACGGGCGCAGCTGCGGTGACCACCCTGTCCTACGCCGTCGAGGCGCTGGTCGGCCTGCTGCTGTTGCGTGGTCACATCGGTCGGTTGGGCGCGGTCGGCGCGGCACCGGAGGCGCTGGTGGCGGCGCTTGGCATGGCCGGGCTGTTGGTGGTGCTTCCGGCCCCGGTTGTGGTCGAGGTTCCGGTTGCTGCCGCGCTCTACGTGGGACTGTGGGTCGTGCTCGTGCGGTGGCGACGTCCCGAACAGCTGGCGCTCGTGATGTCTCTGCTGCCGGGAAGGTCGAGGTCGTGAGTCCCGACATCGCGCGCGCGCTGGACACGCAGCTCACCGACACGGTCCTGGTCACCGGCCGGCAGGTGCCCGGCTCTGCCGATCTCGAGCTCGTGGTCCGGCCGGCTGCCCGAGCCCGCGTCGCGGAAGCCTTGTCGTCGTTGGGATTCGCGCAACGTGGCCGGACGTGGGCACGGTTTCGCTCGTGCGACGCCGACGTCGTCACGGTGCATGAGCTCGATCCCGGGCGGCTGCCGGCCGAGGAGCTGGAAAGGCTGGAGCACGATGCCGTGCCCGTCGACGGCTGCGCGCGACTGCGCTGGCTCGCTACACCGGACGAGCTGTTAGTGCTGGCTCGTCGGCTGTCCATCGAGCTGATCGATGCGACGCAGGATCGGCGTCGCCTGCTGCATCAGACGCTGGTGTCCGAGCCGTCGGCGTGGGTCGACGCCGCCATGCGTGCCGAGCTGTGGCAGCTGCCCGGCGCCGTTCGCATTGCCCGCGACGCCTTCGACGGCGCCCGACCGATCGGTGCCCGGGAACGGCGTGAGCTGGCCCGCGAGACTGGCAAAGCACTTCCCGCGGCGGCAACCGGAGTCATCGCCTTGTCCGGGCTCGACGGTTCGGGCAAGAGCACCCAGGCGCATGCACTCGGAGCGACGTTGCTCAAGCTGGGCTACGACGTCTCGGTCGAGTGGACGCGGCTGTCGTTCGACGCGAGCCTCGACGTCGTCGCCGCGCCGGTGAAAGCCTTGCTCTCGTTGCGGGGGCGCGGATTGCGGGCACGGCGCAGTGAGGCCGGTGCCGGGCCTGATCCGGCAACCCAGCCCACGGCAGATGTGGAGGCGCGCGGATTGCGGGGCCGTTCGCGGGTGGTGAACCAGACGTGGACCGGTGTTGTCGCCACCGCCAACGGCATGACCCAACGACGCACCACCCGCGCGCAGCTGGATGCGAACCGTGTCGTCATTCGCGACCGCTACGTGCTCGACTCCGTCGTCCAGCTGCACAGCGTCTACGGCACTCGCCACGACGTGTCACGGCAGGCACGGCTCGTCGAGTCGCTGTCCCCGG
>JAVEEE010000159.1 GCA_030840615.1 Frankiaceae bacterium
ATGGTCAGCGTCGCACACGGCACCGACAGCGCACTCGGCCGTGCCACCCGACGCCGTGGCGACGCTCTGCTCGACGCCATCTACGCCGCGGTGATGGAGGAGCTGGCCGAGGTGGGCTACGCGTCGCTGTCCATCGAACGCGTCGCTGAGCGGGCCCGGACCGGCAAGGCGAGCATCTACCGGCGCTGGCCCACCCGGCTCGACCTGGTGCTGGAGGCCCTCGACCACGTCATGCCGCGCTTCGACGAGGTGCCCGACACCGGCACGATCCGCGCCGACCTGCTCGTCGTGCTCCGCAGCATTGCCACGACGATGGGCAGCCGGGTGGGCGCCGCGGCCAAGGCCTGCTTCGAGGGGACCGACCAGGAGCTGGCCCAGGCGATGCGCGACCGGCTGCTGCCCCAGCGCAAGGCGGTCATGATCGAGATCCTGCAACGGGCCGCCGCCCGTGGCGAGGTGCGAGCCGACGCCGTCACCCAGCGCATCGCCGAGACCGGACCCATGTTGCTGCACGGCGAACTGCTGCAACGAGGCTCACCCATCCCCGACTCGGCGGTTGTCGCGATCGTGGACGAGGTCCTGCTGCCGTTGCTCCGGCCGTGACCAGCGGTCGCGGGAGCGGAGCCAGGGAAAGCGGTCGCGGAGACGGCGCCGGCTACAGCGGGACGCCGCTGCATCGCAAGCTCGGCATCAAGCCCGACTCGCGGGCGCTCATTGCCGCTGCTCCCCCAAGCTTTGCCCTGGACACGGTCCCACCGGGTGCGGTCGTGCACACCCGCGCGGCGAGGTCGTCGTACGACGTCGTCCTCGCCTTCTGTCCGGACCGTAAGCGGCTGCAGTCGCGGTCCTCGTCTCTCGCGCCGCGGATCACGACCGCCGGTGCGTTGTGGATCGCATGGCCCAAGAAGTCCAGCGGGGTCTCGACGGATCTTGACGAGAACGTGGTGCGCGAGGCGGGTCTCGGGGAAGGCCTCGTCGATGTGAAGGTGATCGCGATCGACGACGTGTGGTCGGGGCTCAAGTTCGTCCGGCGGCTTCGTGACCGCTGAACCCGCGACGGATGCGGCCACCGAATGGCTGCTTCCGGTGGCCGAACGCCGCCACGTCGCCGGCAACACGGTGACCCCGCTCGTGCACGGCGTGACGTACTTCCGTCGGCTGTGCGAGGTGGTCGAGGCCACCACGGCCGGTGACCGGATCTATTTCACCGACTGGCGCGGTGACCCGGATGAGCGTCTCGACGACGACGGGCCGACCGTCGCCGATCTGTTGTGCAGCGCCGCGCGCCGTGGTGTCGAGGTGCGCGGGCTGCTGTGGCGCTCGCACACCGACAAGGTGAGCTTCAGCGCGCAGGAGAACGAGCACCTCGGCGAGCAGATCAACAAGGCGGGCGGGGAGGCCTTGCTCGACCAGCGGGTGCGGCGCGGGGGCTCACATCATCAGAAGCTCGTCGTGGTCCGTCGTCGCGACCGGCCGGAGGAGGACGTCGCGTTCGTCGGTGGCATCGACCTCAGCCACGGACGACGCGACGACGCGCGGCATCAAGGCGACCCGCAGACACAACCGATGGACAAGCGCTACGGCGACCGGCCGCCGTGGCACGACGCGATGGTGGAGGTCCGCGGGCCGGGTGTGTGCGAGGTGCTCGAGACGTTCGTCGAGCGGTGGAACGACCCGACACCGCTCGACCATCGCAACCCGTATCGCCGTGCCCTGCAACGCGCAGCCGACATGCCGCGCCACCCGGACAGCCTGCCGGCGCCGTACGACGAACCGCCCGCGTCCGGGCCGCACACTGTCCAGCTGCTGCGCACCTACGCCGCGAAACGACCGGCGTTCCCGTTCGCGCGGCGGGGTGAGCGCTCGATCGCACGGGCCTACGCGCGTGCCTTTTCCCGGGCGACGTCGCTGGTCTACGTCGAGGACCAGTACCTCTGGTCCGAGCTCGTCGCCGGCGCCCTGGCCGATGCGCTGCGTCGCGAACCGCGGCTGCGGGCCGTCATCGTCGTCCCGCGCTACCCGGACGAGGACGGCCTGCTGTCCGGTCCCCCGAACCGCTACGGGCAGCTGCGCGCCATCGAGCTGCTGCGCTCCGCCGGCGGTGACCGTGTCGGCATCTACGACCTGCAGAACGACGCAGGAACGCCGATCTATGTGCACGCGAAGGTGTGCATAGTCGACGACCTCTGGATGACGTGCGGCTCGGACAATTTCAACCGGCGTTCGTGGACGCACGACTCGGAGGTCACCTGTGCGGTTGTCGACGCCACCCGCGACGAACGAGCGCCGGCCGACCTGACCGGAAGAGGCCTGGGAGCCCGGCGGCTGCCCCGCGAGCTGCGCCTGGCGCTCTGGTCGGAGCACCTCGGCGTACCCGCTGACGATCCACGCCTCCTCGACCCGGTGAGCGGGCAGGCCCTGTGGGACGCCGGCAGCGGCCGGGCGCGCTCACACCGGCCCCGACCGGTCTCGCGTTGGCAGCGGTGGTCGGTGGCGCCGGTCTACCGGATGGCCTACGACCCGGACGGGCGGCCGCTGTCGCTCCGGCTCCGAGGCGGCTTCTGAGACCATCGTCCGGTGACCGCCGAGCTGAGCCGCATCATCCGTCCGGCCGCCGTCGTGCCGGCGGCTGCGGCCGCGAAGATCGTGGCCGAGCTGACGTCCCGCGACGTCAGCAACGGTGGGGTCTGGAATGCGACGGCAACGCTGTGGCAGCGCTATTCCGAGGCCTGGGACGGACCCGGCACGACCCGCGGCTCGGCGGTCCTCGTGGGGACGATCGCCGTTGCCTACGAGACTCCGGTGCGCCACCACATCACGATCTACCGGGTCAACGTCAGCGAGGCCGGCAGCGAGCTGGGTTGGACCGTCGATCAGCTGTGTGACGAAGCATTGAGCTACGGCGGGCTGACGCTTGCCGCCTGCCCCCGGGCCGAGCTCACCCAGCCACCCGCACCCGACCCCTTCCACCTCAAGCCCTGACCCCCAGCGGTGTGCCACCGGTGGGGTCATAGCCCCAGCGGTGTGCCACCGCTGGGGGCGGGCGGGCGGTTACGGTCCTCACCGTGAGCGATCAGCTGCCGAAGCGCGCGGATGCCGTCGTCGTCGGGGGCGGGCACAACGGCCTCGTGGCCGCGACTCTGCTGGCGCGGGCCGGGCTGACCGTGGTGGTCCTCGAACGCGACACCGTCCTCGGCGGCGCCGCGCGCACCGAGACGCCCTTCCCCAAGGTCCCGACATTGCGGCAGTCGACCGGGTCCTACCTGCTGGGCCTGATGCCACCCGAGCTGGCGCAACTCCTCGACCTGCGCCTGCCGCTGGTCAGACGAGACCCGCACTACTTCCTGCCGACCACCGGCGACCGTTACCTGGTCATGGGCAGCGACCGTGACGCGACCCGGCGACAGTTCGTCCAGTTCTTCACCGAGGCCGACCGCGAGGCCGATGACCGGCTGCAGGCCGAGCTCGAGCAGCTCCGGGAGGACCTCGCACCGGCCTGGCTGCTCGAACCCGGATCGGTCGAGGAGACCGCCGAGCGCTTCATCCGCCCGCAGCTGCGCGACGTCTTCGTCGACCTGGTCCGCGGCGACGTGGCGTCCTACCTCGACCGCTTCGGTTTCGCCAGCGAGCTGGTCGTCGCGATGTACGCCGTCACCGACGGGCTCTCCGGGCTGCATGCCGGCCCGGACACACCCGGCAGCGGACACAACTTCCTCGTGCACAACATGTGCCGGCTGCCCGGCTCCGACGGCACCTGGATGATCGTCGCCGGCGGCATGGGCACCGTGAGCCGGACCATCGCCGACCGGGCCCAGGCCGCCGGCGCGACCCTCGTCACCGACGCGCCCGTGACCCGCATCGCCACCACGGCCGGATCGGTGAGCGGAGTCGAGCTCGCCGACGGAAGGTCTATCGAGGCGGCGACCGTCGTCGCCGGCTGCGACCCCTTCACGCTGGCCGACCTCGTCACGCTGCCACCGGCGCTGCTCGACCGGCTGGAGACGGTGCGGCGACCCGGTACGACGTTGAAGATCAACCTCGCGCTGCGGGACCTGCCGCGGTTCACCTGCCTGCCCGACGGGGCGGCGTCGCCGTTCGGCTCGACGATCCACCTCCTCGCTCAAGAGGAGCCGATGCAGGCGGTGCGCGACATGTGGTCCGACGTCCAGGCCGGCCGGCTGCCCGACTTCCCGACCATCGAGTGGTACCTGCACACCACCGCCGACCCGTCGTTGCAGGACGGCGAGCGGCACCACTCGTCGGCCCTGTTCGTGCAGTCGGTGCCCTACGCGATCAACGGGTCGACCTGGGACGCGGAGATGACGGGCTACGTCGACAAGATGCTCGGCATCTGCGACCGCTTCGCACCCGGCACGACCGGTCTCGTCGCCGACACGTTCCCGCTGGCCCCGCCCGGCATCGAGGCCCACTTCGGCATCCGGCACGGACACATCCACCACGTCGACAACGGCTTCGCGTTCGACCAGCGGATGCCCTACGTCACCGGCGTCGACGGGCTCTACGCCGCCAGTGCCGGGTGCCATCCGGCCGGGTCCGTGATCGGCGCGGCCGGGCACAACGCGGCCCGCCGGGTGCTCGATGATCACGGCGTAACCTTGACGCCGTGACGAGACCATCGGCGCAGCCCGCGGGGAAATCCGACACGTTCGCCGGGTTCGGTCCCAACGAGTGGCTGGTCTACGAGATGTACCAGCAGTACCTCAAGGACCCTGAGTCGGTCGACAAGGCCTGGTGGGACTTCTTCGCCGACTACAAGGCGCGCGACGGCAAAGCCACCGACACCAACGGGGCGGAGGCCCCGACGACGAACGCCCCCAAGCCGGCCCCCACGCGGCAGCCCTCCACCGAGTCGGCACCGGCGTCGCCCCCCGGCCAGGAAGCCGCCACGCTGGACCCAGCGGCCAAGCCGGAGACGGCGGCCGCCAAGCCGGAGACCACGGCCAAGCCCGCCCCGCCGGCCAAGGCGGAGAAGCCCGCTACTGCCGAGCAACCCTCCAAGGGCAGCAGCGAGCAGTCCGCAGCGCCGGCAGTCCACCCGCTACGCGGCGCCGCCGCCCGGATCGTGGCCAACATGGAGGCGAGCCTCGCCCTCCCGACCGCTACGAGCGTCCGCGCCATCCCCGCAAAGCTGCTCATCGACAACCGGGTCGTCATCAACAACCACTTGCGGCGTGGCCGCGGCGGCAAGGTCTCGTTCACCCACCTCATCGGCTACGCGATGGTGAAGGCCCTCGCGGACTACCCCGCCTTGAACCGCTCCTACGTCGAGATCGACGGCAAGCCCGGCGTCCGCGAGCCCGAGCACATCAACCTGGGCCTGGCCATCGACCTGCACAAAGACGACGGCAGCCGCACCCTCGTCGT
>JAVEEE010000189.1 GCA_030840615.1 Frankiaceae bacterium
TATCGGCGAAGTCGAGGAACTCGTCGTACTCAGGCATGCCCATGTGTGCGATCACCGCAGTCAGCGCCGGATGCCGGCGCAGCACCTCGCCGAACGGTCCCGGCCCGGTGAACCGCCCCGGCGCCGGACCGCTGCCGGCATGCACGACAACCGGCACCGCGGCGTCGCTCAGCGCACCCCACACGTCGTCGAGCAGCGGGTCCCGCGGGTCGTAGCCACCGACCTGCACGTGCGCCTTGAACATCTGCGCACCGGCAGCGAGCGCTTCCCCGACGTAAGCCGCCGCACCCTGCTCGGGGAAGAACGTGGCCGTCGGTACGACGTCACGATGTGCAGCCGCGAACTCGGCCGCCCACCCGTTGAGCCACCGGGCCATATCGGGTTTGTGCGCGTAGACCAACGACGGGAAGGCACGCACCCCCATCGCACGCAGATGCGCGAGCCGTTCGTCCTCGGGCCAGCGGTAGTGAATCGGCCACTCGCGCCCGGTCAGCGGACCGGCCGAGTCGAAGTAGGCCCACACCTTCGCGAGCAGCCGCTCCGGCATGAAGTGCACGTGGGTGTCGACGACGCCGGGAAGGCCGAGCCCGCGCCAAAACGCGGGAACGTCGTCGTCGTTCACACCGCGTACCTTGCCGTCGACGGCTCGGTCACGTGCGCCCCTTTGCCCGCCGCCCCACAGCCCGGTCGATCTCGCGCGCCGCATCGCGCGCGGCCAATGTCTGCCTCTTGTCATAGGCGCGCTTGCCGCGAGCCAGGGCGATCTCGACCTTCGCCTTGCCGTCCTTGAAATACAGCGACAGCGGCACTAGCGTCAGCCCGCTTTCCTTCGTCTTGCCGATCAGCTTCGCGATCTCGTCGCGGTGCAGCAGCAGCTTGCGGGAGCGACGCGGCTCATGGTTGGTCCACGACCCCTGCGTGTATTCGGGGATGTGCACGCCTTCGAGCCAGACTTCGCCGTTCTTGATGGCGGCGTAGGCATCGACCAGTGACGCGCGCCCGGCGCGCAGCGACTTGACCTCGGTGCCGAGCAGGACGATGCCCGCCTCGAAGAAGTCCTCGAGGTGATAGTCGTGCCGCGCCTTCTTGTTCTGTGCGATGAGCTTGCGGCCGGTCTCCTTAGCCATGACGCAAGGCCATCAGCCGCGACCGCTGTTGCCCGCGTCGGCCGTCAGCCCGGAGAGCACCTCGATCGCTCGCTGCTCGAACGCCGACCCCACGCTGCCCGGCGGCACGGCGACGTCCGGCTCGACACCCACCCCGTCGAGGGACCGGCCGGCCGGGGTCAGGTAGTGACCGACGGTCAGCTCCAGGGCAGAACCGTCCGAGAGCTGGGTCGGCGCCTGCACGCTGCCCTTGCCGAACGTGCGAGACCCGATCAGCACGGCGCGGCCACGGTCCTGCAGCGCTGCGGCGACGATCTCCGCCGCGCTGGCGGTGCCGCCGTCGACGAGCACGACGAGCGGCATCCCGGTGTCGCCGTGACCGAGGGCCTCGAGCACCCGCGGCGACGAACCGCGCTCCTCGTAGGAGACGACCGGGCCACCGTCGAGGAAGGCCGACGCGGTTTCGACCGCCTCGTCGAGCAGGCCGCCCGGGTCGTCGCGCAGATCGAGGACGAGACCGTCGAGGTGACGCTCGTGCGCCCGAGCGACCTGGCCGCGGATCCAACGACCAACCCCGCGAGTGAACGCTGCGATGCGCAGCCTTTCGATCGTCGGGCTGACCATCGTCGCGCTCACGTCGTCGTCGGCGACGGCGGCGCGCTTGAGCCGCGCAGTAAACGTCTGCGTGTCACGTCGGATCTGCACCGTCACTGCGGTGCCGACGTCACCACGCAGATCGCTGACCACGTCGGCCACCGATCTTCCGAGAACGGTGCGCCCGCCGACCTTGAGCAACGCGTCACCCGCATGCAGGCCCGCGCGCGCAGCAGGAGACTGCGGCTGCACGGAGATCACCCGCAAGCTTCCGTCGGTGGCGCGACGCACCCACACACCGACGCCGGTGTAGCTGCCGGCCAGCACCTGCTGGAAGCGCGCGAAGTCACCCGGCGCGTAGTACGCCGACCACCTGTCGTCGAGTGCGCTGAGCATGCCTTCGACTGCTGCGCGTTGCAGTTGCGCGGCCGGAACCGGGTGCGCGGCCTGCGACGAGATGCGCCGCTCGGCCTGGTCGAGCACGCTGTCGTGCCGCCTGTCGTCGCCGGACGACGCGAGCATGATCGTGGCCGCGCCCGCGCCGTACGCCGTCAGCACGGCGACGACGCCGGCGGCGATCTTCAGGGAACGGGCGAGCGGCACGGACCCAGGATAGGTGGGTTCAGACCCGCAGGTAGCGCTGGAGCGTGGCCGCGGAGATGAGGGCGGCGATGACGACGCCCAGGAGCGTGAGCCACGGGAACGTGTAGAGCACCGTGTCCCACCCGATGTAACGGGTGATGTTGCTCCCGAACGCGCTCTGCAGCCCGTGGTCGATCAGCACGATTTTGAACAAAGCGAGCAGCCCCAGAGCCAGCCCGGAGCCGACCAACCCCGCCAGCGCGCCCTCCAGCACGAACGGCCCCTGGATGTAGAGGTCGGACGCGCCGACGAGGCGCATGATGCCGGTCTCCCGGCGGCGGCTGAAGGCCGCTAATCGGACCGTGTTGAAGATCAGCAGGATCGCGACGATGAGCACGACGATCGCAACCACGAGTGCGGCCCGCTGGATGCCGTCGAAGAAACGGAACACTTTCTTCAACGCCCCGTTGACGTCCGCCACCTGATCGACACCCGGCATCAGCTCGACGGCACTGGCGACGATCTGATACTTCTTCGGGTCGTAGAGCTTGACGCGGTAGGACTCAGGCAGCGCGTCCTTCGAGGTGTTGGCGACGAGTGCCTTCTCGCTCGCGAACTGCTGCTTGAACCGGATGTAAGCCTGCTCTTTCGACTCGTAGAAGACATGCTCGACCTGCGGCAGGTTGTCGAGCTCGTCGGAGATCGCAAGGCGCTGCGGCTGGGTGACGTTCTTGTCGAGGAAGACCGACACCTCGATCTTGCCGTACCAGAAGTCCTTCATCGTGTTGACCTGCTCGCGCATCAGCCACGCGACACCGAGTCCCGCAAGGGAGATCGCGACGGTGAGTACGACGGCCACGGTCATGCTCAGGTTGCGGCGAAGACCGATGGCCATCTCCGACAGCACGAAACGAGCGCGCACGCGTTTGTCCTCTCAGCGGGCGTAGCCGTAGACGCCACGACTCTGGTCGCGGGTCACGTGTCCCTGGTCGAGCTCGATCACACGTCGGCGCATCGAGTCGACGATGTGGGAGTCGTGGGTTGCCATGACGACCGTGGTGCCGGTCCGGTTGATGCGGTCGAGCAGTCGCATGATGCCGACGCTGGTAGTGGGGTCGAGGTTGCCGGTGGGCTCGTCTGCGATGAGGATCATCGGTCGGTTGACGAACGCGCGCGCGATCGCCACGCGCTGCTGCTCGCCACCCGAGAGCTCGTCGGGCATCCGATCTTCCTTGCCGGCGAGGCCGACCAGGTCGAGCACCTCGGGGACGACCTTGGCCACGGTGTGCCGCGGCTTGCCGATCACCTCGAGGGCGAAAGCGACGTTCTCGTGGACGGTCTTGTTGGGGAGCAGGCGGAAGTCCTGGAAGACCGTGCCGATCTGGCGGCGCAGCGCCGGCACCTTCCAGTGCGAGAGGCGGGAAAGGTCCTTGCCGGCGACCCAGATCTGACCGCGGGTCGGCTTCTCCTCCTTGAGCACAAGGCGGAGAAACGTGGACTTTCCGGATCCGGACTGCCCGACGAGGAAGACGAACTCGCCCTTCTCGATCTCGACCGAGGCGTCGTCGAGCGCCGGGCGTGCGCTGGTGGGGTAGACCTTCGTCACACCCTGGAACCGGATCACAGGGGGCCAGTCTAACCGGCGTCAGCCACCCGGCTCATGCATCGAGCCGGGTGGCGTCGCCGGCAATTCTCAGCGCCGGCTGACGGCTGCGCGGCGCCGGGAGCCGGCCACGCCGCACATCATCGCGCCCAGGAACATCAGAGCCGCGGCCTCCATCAGGAATCGGCGAGCGTCGAAGCCCGTGAAGGGCAGCGTCTCCTTCTCGCCCTGGACGACGACCGTCCTCGGGTGCTTCACGTGCTTCACGCCGAGCACGGTGGCGCAGTCCTTGGCATATTTGACCGTCTTCTTGGCCAGGCCAGGCGCCGTGACGGTCACGATGGCCGTGTGGTCCTCCTTGACCTTGAAGCTCCGCTTCACCTGCTGTCCGGCACGCACCGGCACGGACTCGGAGGAGCCGTCCGGGGCCGTCACGTTGAAGGTCGTGTCAGCAGTCCCGTTCATGTTGCTGAGTACGACGCTGATGCCGGTCAGGCAGTGCTTCTCGGCAGACACGTCCGGCTG
>JAVEEE010000193.1 GCA_030840615.1 Frankiaceae bacterium
TCACCGGTCTCGGCGCCCTGCTCAGCGGCTACCTCACCAAGACCTTCTACGAAGGGCACCGGGCCGCGATGCGACAGCTCAACCTCTACTACCGCGAGCCCTACATGACCGGCCGGCTGCTCGCCGCCGAGCGGATCATCGGCAAGCTCGACAACAACGCCGCCAACCGCAAGTTTGCCGAGGAGATCGTCAAGGGCCTGCTCGAGTGGCAGCTGCCACCCGTCGAAGATGTCACCGGCCCGTCGACCGGCGCAGACCCGGACGCGGGCAACGGGAACGCCGACCCCGCGAAGAAGACGACGGCGAAGAAGACAGCCAGAAAGGCTCCGGCCAAGAAGACCGCCAAGAGGGCCCCGGCGAAGAAGGTCACCGCGAAGAAAGCCACCGCGAAGAAAGCCACCGCGTAGACGTCGGCCACCCGCCGATAATCACTCGCGGTGCACCCTCGACCTGCAGCAGAGTGACCTGCATGGTCCTCGTCCGCATGTTCCGTGTCCGCCGCCCGTCCGGCGCGATGGGGCTATCACCAGCTACGCGATAGCCACGTCCGGGCTCTCGTCGCTGCTGCCGGCGTGCAGCCGCGCGACCTCGTCCTCGACATCGGTGCCGGCACCGGTGCCATCACCCGCCGCCTTCTGGGTGCCGGGGCCACCGTCATCGCCGTCGAGCTGCACCCGGCCCGCGCGGCGCTGCTGCGCGACCAGTTCGCCGCCGACCGGTGCACCGTCGTACAGGTCGACGCCACCGACCTGCGGCTGCCCCGGCGCCCGTTCGCGGTCGTCGCCAACCCGCCGTTCGCCTCGATTACCGCGGTGCTCCGCCGGCTTACCGCACCGGGCAGCCGGCTGACCCGCGCCGACCTGATCGTCCCGGCCTACGTCGCCCGCAGGTGGGCGTCGTACGACGCTCCGGGCGCCGGTCGGTGGTCGCACACGTTCGCCGTCGAGGTGGTCCGGCCGCTGCCGCGGTCGGCGTTCCGGCCGCCCGCGACCGCACCGACGGCGCACCTCGCCGTCCTCCGCCGCGGCCGGGGCTCGGCTAGGCCATAGGCAAGTCGCCGCCAGGCCGTTTACCTTGACGCTGTGCTGGTGACGGTTTTGCTGTGACTACGCCGCTGGAGGCGGGGCTCGTCGCCGACGACGGAGTGGTCCACGTCGCCCTGCGCAAGGTCAACGGCTACGTCGCCGGGTGCGGCGTCGGCAAGATCGTCCAGATCATCGCCGGCCGGTTCGACCCGGCCGATCAGCAGGCGTGCCCGCAGTGTCTCGCCGACACGACGGAGTCCAAGGCCAACTAGCTGGGTGGGACGGACCGCGGCAGCCGTCGGTCGCCGGGTGGCGTCACGCGGTGATGATCTTCCAGTAGGAGTCCTTGCGGGTGATCTTGCCTTCCGCATCGACGTCGAAGAGGTCACAGCCCCGGACCTCGATGCGTTCGCCCGCCGTCGTCGTACCGGTCAGCGTCCACTTCGACACCGCGTGCTCGCCGGCGAGCCAGTGCTCGTCATCGCCGTAATGCACGTCGGGTATGCCGGTGAACCGACCTTCCACGCCGGCGCGCACGGCCGCTTTGCCGACGAGTCGGTCGCCCCACGGGAGCGGGCCGCGCGGTGTCTCGAAGACGCAGTCGTCGGCGAAGTAGCTCATCACCGCGTCGGCGTCGTGCGCGTTGAAGGCAGCCAGAAATCCGCGCATCGTGTCTTCGGTGATGGGCACGGCTCGTCCTCCTTCGTCGACCTCCGGCACCTCGAGTTGTCAGCCCGTCATCGAGCTCTGGGTGCGATCAGCAGCTGACAGGTCGCGATGCCGGAGAACAAGTCTGATGCTGGACCGTCGAGTACGCCGTGACACCCGGTTTGGCCGAATCGCTGACTGCCGCCCCCACCCGGCGCTAGCGTTACTGGTGGGACAGAAGTGACTTACCCACGCGCTCAGACAGGGGAGGGCCCATGGCAAGTCCGGAGCCACAGCACAGCGCGATCAGCAAGCTTCTTCTCAACCGCGGCAGCGAGGCCGACGAGATCGGCGCACCGGCGTTCTCCATCACCAAGGTGCTCGCGACGGGAGCGGTCGTGTTGACGCCGCTGACGACGGTGCTGGTGAAGTCGCTGTCCAACGTCAAGTTCTCCAACGGGGAGATCGTGGCGCTGGTCATCGCCGTACTTGCGTTCTGCGCGATCCTCGGCGCGGCCGACGTGTTCGCGCGGGCGATCGCAACTGCCGGCACGTCGAGCGTGGGTTACGTGCCGCTGAGTCCAGGGCTGAAGGGATCGTTGAAGAAGCGCGGCGAGGACACGGACGTCAATATCGTGGCCACCCGGCGCAACGGCGAGCTCGGCGAGTTCCTGATCATCGACGACGGTGGAGCCTCGTGGGTCAAGGAAGAGGCCGTGGCGGTCTGGAACAAGCGGTAGCGCTGCCTTGAGTAGCCACGAGGCGGCTACCCGGGTCTTCGAAGCGGCGCGGAAGATCAGTCCTTTCGGCGCCGGTATCGGCGCTCTCATCGGGCTCATCATGGGCTGGCCGCACAAGTTCTTGGATGACGCGACCGGCTTCTACTCGTATCGCAACGCGTTCACGCAGGGGGAGTTCAAGCACGTCGCCGAGGCGTGTGCCGGCGCAGTGGCGGTGCTGGCGCTGATCGGCGCCGGCCTCGTCTACGCCGCCGTCGGCATCTACAAGTCCGAGACCGCGAAGAAGCCGCCGCCACCCTGAGGTAGCCCCCTCCCGAACTTTGGCCCCAACGACGGACATCACACGCTCGTCGTGTCCGAATCGAGGGCCAAAGATCACGAGCGCGGAGGGTGGGGGGACCGGACCAAGACAGATGCAGGAACATACGGACATTTCACCCACGGCTCGTTACCATCAGCGCGGTGGATGAGCACCGGTTGAGGGTCTGGGCGTCCAGGCCCGGTCTCGGCGCCGTGTGGATCGGGCGATGCTCCTGCGGGCTGGACTTCGGTCCGCACAAGCACCGGCTCGACGTCGAGACTGACCACGATCGACACCGGGACAAGGTCGCGCAGGACGTGCCCACGACTTAGACGAGCGGCGAGCGGCCAGCAGCCGGGCGGCGGCCCGGCGGGCGGGCGGCCGCTCCACTACACGTCGGAGGCCGCCAAGAAGCCGCTGTCGGCAGCTGGCGCCGCTCCGTAGTGCTGCGGCTGGGTCCACTCACCAGCTGCGCCCTGGGCCAGCAAGGCCGTGAAGTCATCGCTTGCCTGCGGCCTGCTGAACAGGTAGCCCTGGGCCGACCGGCAGCCGAGGGTCCGCACGGCCGCTGCCTGGCTTTCCGTCTCGATGCCTTCCGCCACGACGTGCAGTCCGAGGGCGTGGCCCATCGCGACCATCGCGGCGACGAGGGTGTCGTCTTGGTTGTCGTCGAGGCTCTGCACGAAGGAACGGTCGATCTTGACCTCGTCGACGGGGAATCGCTTGAGGTAGGCCAGCGAGGAGTAGCCGGTGCCGAAGTCGTCGACGCTGAGCTCGACGCCGAGCGCCTTGAGCTGTTGCAGCAGATCTTCGCTTCGTACGGCGTCGTCCATCAGCACCGTCTCGGTGAGCTCGAGGCAGAGCTGCTCGCCGGGAAGGCCGCTCTTGTCGAGGGCGTGCGCGACGTGTCCCGGGAACGCCGGGTCGAGAAGTTGGCGTCCGGACACGTTGACCGACATCCGCAGCGGGTGGCCGTTGTTGTTCCACTCGGCGGCCTGCGCGCAAGCCGCTTGCAGGACGAAGCGTCCGATCGGGTGGATCAGATCGGACTGCTCGGCCAGCGGAATGAACGTCATCGGCTGGACCAGGCCGCGCTTGGGATGTGTCCAGCGCAGCAGCGCTTCAGCGCCGGTGATGTCGCCTGTCACCAAGTTGACGACGGGCTGATACACCAGGTGCAGCTGGTCTTCGCGCAGGGCCGCGCGCAGGTCGGTCTCCAGTGACAACCGGTCGCTGCTGGCGGCGCGCAGGTCGTCGTCGATGAGCCGGTATTGCCCGCCACCGGCGGCCTTGGCGGCGTACATCGCGATGTCCGCGTCGTTGATGAGCTGGCCGGCCGTGACATCGGCGCGGCCCTGGGCAACGCCGACCGACGCGCTGAGGCTGACCTCGCCGTGCTCGGAGGCAAACGGCAGACCGAGACGGTCGAGGATCCGGGCAGCTGTCGACGAGGCCCGCATGGGGGCATCGGCACCGGGCTGGCACATCAGGAAGCCGTCGCCGCACCGGGCAACGCTGTCGCCGGGCCCGCAGATCGAGTTCAGCCGGTCGGCGACCTCGAGCAGGACGGCATCGCCCACGGTGTAGCCGAGGCTGCTGTTGACGACCTTGAACCGGTCGAGGTCGATGGAGAAAACGGCGACCGTTGCCGGTACGCCGTCGGCGGCCTTCAGCGCAAGTTCGGTGCGATCGAGGAACAGCGCACGGTTAGGCAGTCCGGTCAGCGGGTCGTGCAACGCGTGGTGAGCAAGCTGGTTCTCATAGCTGGCGCGAGCCGTCACCATCGCGTTGAACTCAGCGGTCATCTCACGAACCTCGCGCGGGCCGCGGATCTCGACGGGGTCGATGCATTGCCGTTGGCTCGCCTGGATGACGGCTGAAGTCAGCCGGCGAAGCGGATCAGCGATGCGCCGGTTGACCGCAAACAGAAGCAGCAGCAGCACGAAAAGGCAGCCTGCCCCGAGCGCGGCGACCCGCCAGAAGACGGCATGGCTCGCGGCCAGCGCGATGCCGGCTGACTCAGCGGCGGTGAGCCGCCAGTCCAATCCAGGAATGGCGCGCGTGGCGGTGATCATCGCGCCGTGCGGAGTCGAGTTGCCGGCGCGTCCGGTCGTGGGGGCGCTCAGCAATCGGCCTCTCGCGTCGCGGACGGCGAAGGTGAAGTGCTTCGGTCCGCCGTACGACGCGGCGAGTCCTCGCGCGAGGTCGGCGACGGGGACCACGACGGCGGCGAAGGCTTCGACCGTCCCCGCATGGTCGGTAACGGGAGCGCTGATCGCCAGCGCCGACCGTCCGGAAAGCCCGTCCAGGAACAAGGAGCTGATGGCGGGGCCTTGGCGGGTGGCGGCAGCGCCGACCCACGCCGCCGACTTGTGCGCCGCTCCGCTCGGGGCTCCTTGGCGCGTGAGCGAGGAACATGGCACTCGGCCGTCGGGCAGAACGATGTCGATGTGTCCGGTCGGGAAGACCCCGAGGCCGCTGAACGTCAACCGGCAGTCTGAGGGATTGGCCACGAGGGCGGTGATGTCCAGACCGGTGG
>JAVEEE010000440.1 GCA_030840615.1 Frankiaceae bacterium
CGACCCTGCCGGCCAGCGGATCCCGGGTGAGCGCGAGGGCGAGGCGGAGGGCGGCTAGTCCGTCCGGCTCGATGAGCCGGCCGTGGCAGGCCGGGGCGCGCACGGTCATCGTCTCCAGGGATCGGCAGGGTCCGGGCTCCGGTTGAGCCATGAGCAGCTCCGGGGGAGTGAAGCGGCTCCTGTCATGACACACGGGGCAAACCCGTCCTGACCATGACGAATACGGGCTATTTGTGGACTAGTCACAGGGCCCGGTCGGGCGCGGCTTACGCTGCGAGTGATGGCCCAGCAGAGCCTGCCCCCTCGGACGCCGAACGTCGCCGTGGCAGCCGTCGCCGAGCGCCGCTCGCGCACCGCCCGGCTGCGTCGGCGCCGGCGCCAGATCGCGCTGTGGATGGTCGTCGCCGTGCTCGTGGGGGCAGGATCTTTCGGCGCCGGCCTGCTGGCGGCGCCGCTGGACTACTCGTTCCAGCCCGTTCCGCCGCAGGCCGTGTTCCTGCTCGACTCCGACGGCCGGTTCATCGCGACGATCCGCGCGCCGCAGGACCAGGAGATCGTGCGCTCCGACCAGATCCCGGCCGTCATGAAGAACGCGGTCGTGGCGGCAGAGGACGAACGGTTCTTCGCGCACCGGGGCGTCGACCCGCTCGCCGTTCTCCGGGCGTTCTGGCGCGACGCGACCGGTGCCCACCTGCAGGGTGGCTCGACCATCACGCAGCAGTACGTGAAGAACGTCTACACCGGCAGCCAGCGCACGGCGCTTCGCAAGCTGCGCGAGGCGAGCCTCGCGATCCGGCTCGAGCAGCACCTCAGCAAGGACCAGATCCTCACCCGCTACCTCAACACCCTCTACCTCGGCAACGGCGCCGCCGGCGTCCAGGCAGCGAGCAAGTACTACTTCGACGTACCGGTCGAGCAGCTCGATCTCGACCCGCGGACCGGAAAGCACGACCCAGCGCTCGCGCTCGCGCGTGCCGCGACGATCGCAGGCTTCATCCCGGCGCCGTCCGCGTGGAACCCGGTCGAGGACCCGGGACAGGCGCGACGCCGCGAGCTCTACGTCCTGAACCAGATGATCAAGAACCACATCATCACGTCGCAGCAGGCCACCGACGCCTACGGTGACGGGCTGCCGCGAATCGTCGGGCGATCGAAACCCGACGGCGCGACAATCGCGCCGGAGTTCCGCGACTACGTGGCCAACCAGCTCAAAGGCACGCTTGCCTTCAGCGACACGACGCTGTTCAACAGTGCGGGCGTCCGCGTGCGCACGACTCTCGACCTCGACCTGCAGAAGGCCGCCGTTCATGCCCTCAACTCGGTGTTGTCGCAGAAGAGCGATCCCGAAGCCGCCGTGGTCGCGATCGACCCGCGCAACGGCGACATCAGAGCGCTGACGACGAAGCAGGACGGCGGCTACCAGAAGGCGGGGTTCGACCTCGCCACCGGTGCGAGTCGCTCGTCCGGCTCCACGATCAAACCGTTCACACTCGCCGTCGCGTTGCAGCACGGGCACACTCTCGACGAGCCGCATTCCGCGCCGTCGTGCGTGACAGTCGCCGGCGGGCGGATCTGCAATGCCGAGAGCGGGTCCGGCTTCCAGACGCTGCGCAGCGCACTGGTCAACTCGATCAACACCGTCTACGGGCCGTTGGCGATCGACCTCGGCCTGCGTCGCGTCGTCGACCAGATGCGCCGCGCCGGTGTTGACGTCGCACCGCTGGCCAAGGGATCCGATGGCAAGCCGTTCCCCGCGCAGGCGCTTGGCGTTCAGGTGACTCCGCTCTCGGAGGCGGTCGGCTTCGGCACGCTCGTCAACCACGGTGTTCACCACGCGCCCCGGTCGGTGCTGCGGGTGCGCAGTGGGTTCGAGGGCGACCTCTACAAGGCAACCTCTCAACCGAGTGGTGACCGGGTGATGCCGAAGGCCGTCGCCGACCAGGTGACCGAGGTCATGCAAGGTGTTGTCGACCAGGGGACCGGCACCGCGGCGCGCCAGCCGTTCCCGGTCTACGGCAAGACGGGTACGACGGACGACTTCACCAACGCGTGGTTCACGGGCTGCTCGCATACGTTGTGCATTGCGGTATGGATGGGCTACGACAAGCAATACCTGCATCACGGCACGGTGCCGCACTCGATGCGCAACGTCGAAGGCGCGTCCGAGGTCTTTGGCGGAACGCTTCCCGCCCGCATCTTCGCGCAGACGATGAGCGACTACCGGGTGCTGCAACAGCCGCACGGCTCGCTGTCGGCGACGCCGTCCCCGGCTGCCACGTCGAATGTCACGACGCCGTCCTCGACAACGACGACGACCCCGAAGCCGCGCCGGCCGACGAAGTCACCGAGTCCGAAACCCTCGGAGAGCCCGACTCCGAGCCAGTCACCGACGCCTTCCCCGAGCAACACGTTGCTGCCGTCGCCCACCACCGGGCCACAGGAACCGCGGGAGCAGCTGCGTCGCCGCTGAATAAGTCGGCGAGGCGTGGATCAGGCAGCGAGCCGGGACAGGGTCGCGACGTAGTCGTAAGCCTGCGCGACCGGGTCGCTCGCACGCGCACTGTGACGTTGCCGCATCTGGTGCAACCGGTGCAGCAGGACGGCTCGCGGTGACGGTCCAGCCGTGGGGTGCACGGTCGGTGCGCTCGGCGTGGTGCCGCTGTACGCCGAAGGGCTCGTCGCGGGAGGCGAGCTCGCGTGATGCGTCGGGCTCGAGTGATGCGTTGTGTGACTCGGCGCCGACGTGGTCATCGGCTGGCGGAAGTCCTCCGTGACCCAGACGGTGCCGTGGCGGTCGACACTGACGCCGACTCCGACCTCGGTGAAGTCGTGGTCGAGGATGTTGGCCCGGTGCTCGGGGCTGTTCATGAACGCGGTGTGGATGTCGTCGACCGACGGGCCTTCGCCGACGTTTTCGCCGACTGCCTGCCAGTTGTGCACGTCACTCGTGAGGCTCGGGTTGTGGTAGAGCGATTGCTTCGAGGACATGTTCTGCGAGTGTGCACGCGCCACCGACGTGAGGTCGGACGCGACGGCGTAGGGACGCAGACCGCTGGCCTGGCGAGCGGCGTTCATCTTCGAGATGAACTGCGACTCCATGCTGCTGGTGCTTTCGGCGAAGGCGGCTGTCGGTGTGGCAACTGCCGTGACGACCCCGGCTCCGATGCTCATGAGCGCGGTCGCCAGGACGGGCACGACAAGGCTGCGCAGGGCGCGCGACGACACGAGAGCCACCTCCGGCACTCGGCCGGGGCGGTCGCCGCGACGGTGGGACTCGTCACGGTCACTTGTGGGTGGCCAACGACGTTCGGCAGGTCGGCTGACTGCTCGTCGCAGTCCCGTGCCTTTGCGGCCCGTGTTCGCACACGGTGTGCCTTTGTCGGGTCGGCGGTCACCCCGGCGTTCGGGTGTTCCTTCGATAGCGGCATCGACGCGCTACGCCCGGTCTTGAGCCGCCAGACGGGTGATCTGGGGTGCTTGCAAATGTGCAACACTCGCGCCGATGAGCGCTGAGCACGGTGGTCAGAGCGACGGGGGCAACCTCGCGTCTCTCGTGCGCCGGGCGGCGGCCGCCGCTGCGGACAAGCCCGCCCTGATGTCGAACGCGGCCACGCTCACGTGGCAAGAGCTCGACGAACAGGTCGACCGACTCGCCACCGCGCTGCAGGCGCGGGGGCTCGCGGTGGGAAGCCGGGTGGCGGTCCTGCTGCCTAACTCCGTCGAGTTCGCCGTCGCCTACTTCGGCACGTTGCGCGCCGGCCTGGTGGCGCAGCCGCTCAACACCGCCTACACCGCGGCCGAGCTGGCCTTCCAGCTCGCCGACGCCGACGCCGCCCTCGTCATCGCCGACCCCGGGCTGGCCCCCCTGGTCGAGGACTTGCCCGTGCTGGTCACCGGGTCCGATGCCTGGCGGGATGCGCTTGCCGAGCCGGCCTCCCCGGTCGACGCTCCGAGCGGCGGCGAGGACCTCGCCGTGCTGCTCTACACGTCCGGCACCAGCGGGCGGCCCAAGGGCGCGATGCTGAGCCACCGCGCGCTGCTGACCAACCTCGACCAGCTCGCGCGCATCGAGCCGGCGGTTGTCGCCCGCGACGACATCGTGCTGCTCGTGCTGCCGCTGTTCCATGTCTACGGGCTCAATGCCGGTCTCGGCATGACCGCCTATGCCGCGGCCACCGGCCTGCTCGCCGACCGCTTCGATCCGGTGGAGACGTTGGGCCTGGTCCGCGACCACCGCGTCAGCAACATCATCGGGGCGCCACCCATGTATGTGGCCTGGTCGATGCTGCCCGAGCTGGCGGACTCACTCGCGGGCCTGCGTCTTGCCGTCTCGGGTGCTGCGCCGTTGCCGGCGTCGGTGCTGTCCGACGTTCTCGACTCCACCGGGCATCACGTGTTCGAGGGCTATGGCCTGACCGAGACCGCGCCGGTGCTGACCACGACGCTGTGCAGCGCGGCGGCCAAGCCGGGCTCGATCGGCCGGCCCATCCCGGGGGTGCAACTGCGGCTGATCGACGACACCGGTGACGAGACGGACGAAGACGACCCCGGCGAGATCACCGTGCGCGGCGGCAACCTCTTCTCGGGTTACTGGCCTGACGGGGCAGGCGGGCCCGACGCCGACGGTTGGTTCCGGACGGGAGACGTCGCCTACGCCGACGCTGACGGCGACCTGTTCCTCGTCGACCGCATCCGCGAGCTGATCCTCGTCAGCGGCTTCAACGTCTACCCGCGCGAGGTCGAGGATGTCATCGCCGAGCATCCCGATGTCGCGGAGGTCGCCGTACTCGGCGTTCCGCACCCCTACACCGGCGAGACAGTGCGCGCACTGGTGGTGGCCCGCGACGGAACGAGCCCGACTGCCGAGTCCCTCATCGAACATGCGGCCACCCGGCTGGCGCGGTTCAAGTGCCCGACATCGGTGGAGTTCGTCGACGAGCTGCCCCACTCGGTGACAGGCAAGGTCTCCAAGGGCAAGCTGCGCGAACGGTGAAACCGGCGCGAGTGACCGTGCTCACGAAGCCGGGTTGTCACCTGTGTGAGGACGCCTGTCGAGCGGTCGAGCGCATCGCAGCCGAGTCTGGTGTCGGCTGGTGCGAGCACGACATCAGCGACGATCCGGATCTGGTCTCCCGCTGGGCGGAGTATGTGCCGGTCATACTCGTCGACGGCCAGGTGCACGACTGGTTCCGGGTGCAGGATGACCGGCTCCGGTCGGCGCTCGCCGACTGTTAGGTCGTCGACTGCTCGGCCTGCGCCAGCCACTCCCGCTGTGTTGTCAGCGCTTGCTCGGTCTCGCCCGCGAGACGGTCGTCTCCGCTGGTCTTCGCCCGGGCGAGGCGTGCCTCGAGCTTGGTCACCGATTCGCGCAGCCGGATCACCAACGGCGACTCCGTCACCGTGACGTGTCGCGACGTCGTCCCGGCTTCGCGCACCTTCTGCTCGACGGCGGCCAGGCGTTGTTCGAGCGACCCCATGCTCTCGCGCGGCACCTTGCCGATCTTCTCCCACTTGTCATGGATGACACGCAGTCGCTTTCGGGCCCCGTCGAGGTCACTGGCCGGGTCCAGCGACTCGGCCTCGGCGAGCAGCGCCTCTTTGGCTTGAAGGTTGCCGGTGAACTCGGCATCGCGAGCCGAGAGCGCTTCGCTGCGCTTGCCGAAGAACTCGTCCTGCGCGGTCTTGAACCGAGCCCACAACGCGTCGTCGGCTTCGCGCCCGGCCCGGCCCGCCGCTTTCCACTCCGCCATCAGCTCCTTGAACCGGCGGGCGGTCGGGGCCCACTCCTCGGATGCGGCGATCTTCTCGGCCTCCGCTGCGAGACGCTCCTTCTGCGCAGCGGCGCCCTCGCGTTGCTTGTCGAGCTCGGCGAAGTGGCCGCGGCGCCGCCGGTCGAAGTCGCGCCGCGAAGCGGACAGCCGTTCCCACAGCTCGGTGTCGGTCTTGCGGTCGACGCCGCGGATCGTCTTCCACTCCTCGACGATGGCCCGGAAGCGGTCTCCGGTGGCGCGCCAGTCGGTGCCGGCGGCCAGCCGCTCGGCCTCTTCGACCAGCCCGCGCTTGCGGTCGGCGGCGGCGACAGCCGCCTGCTGCTTGGCGGCTACCTGCTCCGCGCGGCGCTCGTCGACCTTCGCGAGCACTGCGGCGAGGCGCGAGTCGAGCGCGGCGAGGTCGCCCAGCACGCTGGCGGTCGGCAGCAAGGCTTGCAGCTTGCGCACGGCCGAAGCGACCGCTTTGGGATCCGCGGACGGCGACGTGATCCGAGCCTCGAGGATGCCGACCTCCGCCGCCACGTCCTCGTAACGGCGCTCGTAGTAGGCCAACCCCTCCTCGACCGGGCCGGCCTGCCAGGACCCGATCGCGCGCTCACCATCGGCGGTCCGGACATAGACGGTCCCGTCGTCCGCGATCCGCCCCCACTCGCTCATCAGGCGCATCCAAACACGTCCAGGCCCCGCGGGGCAGCGGCGTCACAAGTTCACGAGCGCTTTGTGCACCTGTTCACAAGCGACGTAGACTCGATTCCCGAACCCCATCGCCAGGAGACATCATGCCGGTGCCGCGCGCCGCCGCTTCGCGGCGGTCGGATCGGTCCGGCGACTCGGGCCGTGCGAGCAGCCGGGACG
>JAVEEE010000210.1 GCA_030840615.1 Frankiaceae bacterium
CCACGTGACCTGGCTCAGGACGCCGTCGATGACGCCGCTGCAGTCCCCGGAAACGGTCAGTCCATTGGCGCTTCCAGACACGGTCATGTCCGGGATCGAACCGCCGAAGACATATGGCCCGGTGTCAGTGACGAGATCGCCGCGGTAACGGGTCGTCCCGATCATGATCTGTCCCGACAGCCGCAATGGACCCCACTGCACCCCTCCACCGTCATCGGTGTACTCAGTCAGCTGGGCGTCGCCGTACGTCACGTTTTCATCGAGCCCGACCACCGACGTCTCTGCATCGGTGACGCTGTAGGTGCCGGAGAACCGGGTGCTGTCCGGGCTCAGCTCCGACTGCTGCGTCTGCGCCTTGATGATGACCTGCCACGGTGTGCCGCCGTCGTGCGACAGCACGCAGTCGAAGCTGTAGCCATGGCGGTTCAGGAGGTCCCGGGCGTCCGACAGGTCCACCGTCGTCGTGTCGTCGACCGGATTGTCCGGTCCGCCGGCGCACTGACCGGTGACGACGCGGTCAGCGGTCGCGACATCGAAGTTGGGGATGTTGTCCGTAAAGGTCTCCCAGATGACGGCCGACGACGTGCCGGTCAGGGCACCCGTGTGTGACCACCCGTGCACCTTCAGGGGGCCGACGAAGGAGACGGTGTAGTCCACCTCCTGGGCGTCGCTGACGCTCGTGCGCGTGATCGTGACGTCGCCGCGACTGACCTGGATCGACTTCGGGTGCACCGAGACGGGCGCCGCGTTCGATGCTGCTGCGCCGGCGCAAACCGCGACCGCTGCCGCCAACGTCGTGATTCGTCGTCTGGTCAACATCCCAGCCCCCATTTCGGTGACAGGAAATGTCGCATTCGCCGCGATGGGTACACAAGGCAGGTTGTCCGGGGCATGGCGAGGCACACTTAGCAATGTGGAGATGACGGGCCCGGCCGACATCGCAGCGGCGCTGGACGCGCAGGGCTACCTCGCGGACGACGGCGTCGCGACAGCGGCGTACCTCGCCGTGACCATGCGGCGACCGCTGCTGGTGGAAGGCGACGCGGGGGTCGGCAAGACCGCCCTCGCCCAAGCGCTCGCCGGTGTGCTCGGCGCGCCACTGATCCGCCTGCAGTGCTACGAGGGCATCGACGCCGCGCAGGCGCTGTACGACTGGGACTTCCCGCGCCAGCTCCTGCACCTGCGTGCCGCCGAGGCTGCGGGTGCGGCCGGCGACGCCGAGGCGCTCGAGGGCGAGCTCTACAGCCGCCGCTTCCTCCTGGCGCGGCCCTTGCTACAGGCGATCGAGACCGACCCGGCCGTGCTCCTGGTCGACGAGGTCGATCGCGCTGACGACGAGTTCGAGGCGTTCCTCCTCGAGGTGCTGTCCGACTTCACGGTCTCGATCCCGGAGGTCGGCACGATCCGGGCAGAGACGCCACCCGTCGTGGTCGTCACGAGCAACCGCACGCGCGAGGTGCACGACGCGCTGAAGCGGCGCTGTCTCTACCACTGGATCGACCATCCGTCGTTCGATCGTGAGGTCACAATCGTGCGACGCCGGTTCCCCGCGGTGAGCGCGCGACTGGCCGAGCAGGTCACCGGCGCCGTGCAGCACATGCGCACGGCCGACCTGCTCAAGCCGCCGGGAATTGCCGAGACCCTCGACTGGACCGACGCTCTCCTCGCGCTCGGCGCGCAACGCCTCGATGCGGAAGTCGCAACCAGGACGCTCGGTGCCGTTCTGAAATACCGCGAGGACCACGAACGCATCGCCCGGGGCCCGGGTGGGCTCGCCGGCAGGTTGGCGGGTGCCGTCGGTGGCGGTTGACCCGCCTGGCCCGACCTATGACGCGGCCGACAGCGTCGTAGGTCTCGCCCGGACGCTACGCGCGGCCGGCGTCGACGCCAGCCCGGACCGGGTGCACTCCA
Source organism: Frankiaceae bacterium (assembly GCA_030840615.1). Taxonomy (GTDB): domain Bacteria; phylum Actinomycetota; class Actinomycetes; order JAFAQI01; family JAFAQI01; genus JAFAQI01. The sequence goes on from JAVEEE010000210.1 coordinate 1,912, forward strand.
TGGTGGCCGCGCTCGACCTCGTTGACGTCACTTCGCGGCCGGACGTCTACTGGGCCGGTCGGCTGACGCTGTGCGGGAGCGCCGATGACATCGAGCGCTACGACCGCGTCTTCGCCGCCTACTTCGGCGACCGGCCCGCAGCGTTGGCGCGCCGCCCGTCGGTACCCGCCGCCCGGCTCCGCGTCGTCCCGGCGAGTGACGCGGCACCGGACTCCGAACGCGATGAGGGCGACGACCCGTCGGTGGCTGCCACGGCGAGCCGCGTCGAGGTGCTGCGACAGCGCGACATCGCCTCGCTCGGTCAGGCCGACAGGTTGGCGCTGGCGCGGCTGCTCGCCGCATTTCGGCTCCACGCCGACAGCCGCCGGACCCGTCGTACGACGCCGGCTCGTCGTGGCGTCGTCGACCGGCACCGCACACTCCGGCGGCTGATGCAGGCCGGCGGCGAGCCGGCTCGGCCGGCCTGGCGCGATCGCCGAGAGCGACCGCGACGAGTCGTGCTGCTCGTCGATGTCAGCGGGTCGATGAGTGCCTACGCCGACGCGCTGCTGCGCTTCGCACATGCCGCGAGCCATCGCGACCGGGGGCCGACGACCGAGGTGTTCGCGATCGGTACCCGGCTCACGCGGGTCTCTCGCGAGCTCGCGCATCGCGACCCCGACCTGGCGCTGGCAGCGGTCGCGGCCGGGGTGCCGGACTGGTCCGGCGGCACCAGGCTGGGCGGTCTCCTCAAGGAGTTTCTCGATCGTTGGGGTCAGCGCGGCATGGCCCGCGGAGCAGTGGTCGTCGTGCTCTCCGATGGCTGGGAGCGTGGCGACGCGACGCTCCTCGGCGAGCAGATGGCCCGGCTGCATCGGCTCGCTCACCGGGTCGTCTGGGCCAACCCGCGCGCCGGGCGACCCGGTTTCGAGCCAGTGGCCGCCGGGATGGCTGCGGCGCTTCCGTACGTTGACGACTTCGTGTCAGGACACAGCCTCGCCGCGCTCGAGCGTCTCGCCGGCGTCGTGGCAGGAGCCCGCGCTCATGCGTGACCTGTTGCCGGAGCTCGCCGCCTGGTGGGAGGCCGACAGCCGGTTCGCACTCGCCACCGTCGTCGAGGTCCGGGGTAGCGCACCTCGCCAACCCGGTGC
>JAVEEE010000235.1 GCA_030840615.1 Frankiaceae bacterium
CTGACCAAGACCTACGAAGAGGTGCGGCGCGGTCCGCTGGCCGAGCTGGCCGACTGGTCGGCGGCCGGCGTCAAAGGTGAGGTGACGCTCGTCGTCGCGGGAGCACCCGCGGGTGTGGCGGCGGTCGACCCGGCAGAGCTGGCCGCAGCAGTCGACGTGCTCGTCGTCGGCGGCATGAGCCGGCGCGACGCCGTGGACACGATCGCTGCGCAGCACGGAATATCCAGGCGCGTCGTCTACGCCGCCGCGACTAGGGTCTAGGACATGTCCAGGCACATCCTGACCGCCGTGGCGTGGCCGTATGCGAACGGGCCGCGTCACATCGGTCATGTCGCCGGCTTCGGCGTGCCATCGGACGTGTTCAGTCGCTATCACCGGATGGCCGGCAACCGGGTCCTGATGGTGAGCGGCACCGACGAGCACGGAACGCCGATCCTCGTGCAGGCCGACGGTGAAGGAGTGTCACCCCGCGAACTCGCCGACCGTTACAACCGCGTCATCGCGGAGGACCTCCAGCAGCTCGGGCTGTCCTACGACCTCTTCACCAGGACGACGACGCGCAACCACTACTCGGTGGCGCAGCACCTTTTCAAGCAGCTGTTCGACAACGGCTACGTCACAGAACGCCCGTCGATGTCAGCGATCTCACCGTCGACGGGACGGACGCTGCCCGACCGCTACATCGAAGGCACGTGTCCCATCTGCGGCTACGACGGCGCGCGCGGTGACCAGTGCGACAACTGTGGCAACCAGCTCGACCCGGAGCAGCTCATCAACCCGCGCAGCCGGATCAACGGCGAGACACCGGTCTTCGTGGAGACACAGCACTTCTTCCTCGACCTGCCGGCGTTCGCCGACGCGCTCGGGTCGTGGCTGCAGTCGCGCACGGACTGGCGCCCCAACGTGTTGAAGTTCTCGACGAACCTCGTGAACGACCTCAAGCCGCGGGCGATCAGCCGTGACCTCGACTGGGGCGTGCCGATCCCGCTGCCAGGCTGGGAGAACCGCCCGGACAAGCGGCTCTACGTCTGGTTCGACGCCGTCATCGGCTACCTCTCGGCCAGTGTGGAGTGGGCCCGCCGCAACGGTGACGGCAGCGGCTGGCGGGCATGGTGGACCGAGCCTGACGCCGAGTCCTACTACTTCATGGGCAAGGACAACGTCACGTTCCACTCGGTGATCTGGCCGTCGATCCTGCTGGGCTATCGCGGCGAGGGCGCCTACGGCGGCTCCCCCGGGGAGATGGGCCGGCTGTCCCTGCCCACCGAGATCGTCTCCAGCGAGTACCTGACCATGGAGGGTCGCAAGTTCTCGTCCAGCCGCGACGTGGTCATCCACGTGCGTGACTTCCTCGCGCGATACTCCCCGGACTCGTTGCGCTTCTATCTGTCGGTGGCCGGTCCCGAAAACCAGGACACCGACTTCACGTGGTCGGAGTTCGTCCGACGTAACAACGACGAGCTCGTCGCCGCCTGGGGCAACCTCGTCAACCGGTCGTTGTCCTTCACGGCGAAGAACATCGGCCAGATCCCCTACGCCGGGGAGCTCACCGACACCGACCACGCGCTGCTCGCCACGACGGAGCAGGCCTTCGGTTCGGTCGGTGCTCATCTGGAGCGCTCCCGGATGAAGGCGGGGATCACCGAGTCCATCCGCGTGGTGTCGGAGGCCAACAAGTACCTGTCCGAGCAGGCACCCTGGAAGCTGCGGGAGTCCGACCCGGACCGGATGCGCACGGTCATGCACATCGCGCTGCAGGCCGTGAGCGACTGCAACACGCTGCTGGCGCCGTTCCTGCCGCACTCGGCGCAGCAGGTCCACGAGCTGCTCGGCCGGGACGGGGTCCTCGCGCCGTCACCACGGCTCGAGGAGGTCGACGACCTCGACGGCGGCCCGGGCTACCCCGTGCTCACCGGCGACTACGACGGAGCCGCGCCCTGGGGGAGAACGCCGATCGCACCCGGCACCTCCGTGTCGCCGCCGACACCCCTGTTCGCGAAGCTCGATCCATCGGTGGTCGACGAGGAGCTCGCCCGCATGGAGAAGGAGTGACACCTGCGTCCCGTCGCCAAGGTGGCTACGCGGTACGCGCGGGCGATCCGCCTCCGGACCCAGAGCCGCTCGCGTCGCCCGCACTCGACAGCCACTGTCATCTCGATCTGATGGCGGAGACCGTCGCCGAAGTGGTGGCTCGCGCACAGTCTGTCGGCATCGCGCGACTCGTGACGGTGGGTGTCGACGTGCCGACGTCGCGATGGCAGGTCGACACCGCAGCGGAGCATGACCACGTCTACGCCGCAGTGGCGATCCATCCGAACGAAGCCCACTCCGCTGACGACGCAGCGTGGGCACAGATCGCCACGCTCGCCACGGACCCCAAGGTTGTCGCCGTCGGCGAGACCGGGCTCGACCACTACCGCACACCGTCGGAGGGTTGGGTGCAGCAGGAGGAGTCGTTTCGCCGCCACATCGCCATCGCGAAGCAGAGCAACAAGGCGCTGGTCATCCACGACCGTGATGCGCACGACGACGTGCTCCACGTGCTCGCATCCGAAGGCGCACCCCGTCACGTGGTCTTCCACTGCTTCAGCGGCGACGCAGACTTCGCTCGCCGCTGCGTCGACGCCGGCTATGTGCTGTCGTTCGCGGGGAACGTGACGTTCAAGAACGCCGAGGACCTTCGGTCCGCCGCCGCCGTCACGCCGCTCGACCAGTTGCTGGTGGAGACCGACGCCCCCTTCCTCACGCCGATGCCGCACCGGGGACGACCCAACGCGCCGTACCTGATCCCGCTGACCGTGCGGGCGCTGGCTGCGGTGAAGAGCGTCAGCGTGGACGAGATCGCGCTGGGCGTGACCGCGACGGCGGACCGGGTCTTCGGCTGGGGCCCGGTCACCTGGGGTTGAGTCACACCAGTCACACCAGTTGCACCGGTTGGACCCGGTTCGTCCCCCGTCACGGATGGCCTCTAGGGTCGTTTTCCGTATGACGGCCGGATCGGGCCTCTCGCGACCTTGGTCGTGCGTCGGCGGCAACCCCGCCGACGAGCGTGCAGCGCACGTGGGACGCCCGTGCCCGGGTGGACCGACGTTCGGAGTCATGTGCGCCGCTCGCCGCTCGCGATTGCCCTGCTCGCTGCAGTCCTCGTAGCGCTCGGCGCGGCAACCACGGCCTTCGCCGTCATGGCGAAGACCGTGCGCATCGACATCGATGGGCATCAGACGTCGGTACAGACGTTTTCGGGCGACGTGGCCGGCGCCCTCCGCAAAGCCCACATAGAGCTCGGAGTCCATGACACCGTGGCTCCCGACCTGACGGCACCGGTGCACGACGGCTCCAAGGTGATCGTGCGGCACGGCCGGTTGCTGGACCTGCAGGTCGACGGTGTTGAGCGACAGGTGTGGGTGACCGCGATGTCGGTCGACGAGGCACTCGACCAGCTCGGCCTCAACGACCGCGGTGCCTGGATGTCGGCGTCGCGGTCATTGTCCATCCCGCGCAGTGGACTCGCCCTTCAGCTCCGGCTGCCGCAACATGTCAACGTGCTCGTCGACGGCAAGCGACTGACGCGTCGCACGACGGCGCCCACGGTCAAGATGTTGTTGCGAGCGATGCACGTGCGCCTTCATCGGCTCGACCATGTCAGTGTCCCGCTGACCCGTTACCCGACTGACGGACTCGTGGTCGCGATCGACCGCATCAGCCAACGAACGGTCAATCGCAACATCGCCATTCCGTTCCAGACGCGACATGTGAAGACCTCGTCGCTCTACGTCGGCGACTCGCAGGTCGCGCGCTACGGAAGGCCCGGCGTTCGTCTCAACACCTACCGGCTCACGTGGAAGAACAAGAAGCTCGTGCACGAGACGTTGGTGCGCAGTCGCCTGCGGTCGCGTCCGGTGACGCAGGTCGTGCAGGTCGGCACCAAACCTCGGCCGCAGTACTCGCCCGCTGCTGACGGTCTCAACTGGCCAGCGCTTGCCCAGTGCGAATCCGGCGGCAACCCGCGTCAGGTGTCGGGCAACGGCACGTACCGAGGGCTCTACCAGTTCACGATGGGCGCCTGGCACGGCGTTGGCGGCTCGGGTGACCCGATCGATGCGTCGTCCTCGGAGCAGACCTATCGGGCGCAGATCCTCTACCGCAGCAGTGGTGACTCGGCCTGGCCCGCCTGCGGCCACTACCTGTACACCTGACGCGTGAACCCGCACGCCGGCGAGCCGTTGCTCGGGCCGGCTGACCTCCGGCGCATCGCGGCTGCTCACGGCATCCGACCGACCAAGCGGCTCGGGCAGAACTTCGTCGTCGACCCCAACACGGTGCGGCGCATCACGCGGACGGCTGAGCTCGGCCCGGAGGACGTCGTGCTCGAGGTCGGGCCCGGCCTCGGTTCGCTCACGTTGGGCCTGCTCCAGGTGGCAGCGCGCGTCGTGGCGGTCGAGATCGACGGCGTGCTCGCTGGTGCTCTGCCCGCCACGGTCGCCGAGCGACTTCCCGATCGGGTCGGACGCCTGGAGGTCCTCACCGCTGATGCACTCGCCCTCGGGGACGTGCCGGGCCCGGCACCGACAACCCTGGTCGCGAACCTGCCCTACAACGTCGCGGTTCCGGTGCTTCTGCACCTGCTGGCGACGTTGCCAAGCCTGCAGCGCGCGCTGGTGATGGTGCAGTCGGAAGTGGCCGACCGGATCGTCGCCGGGCCGGGCTCGCGAACCTATGGCGTGCCCTCGGTGAAGACCGCGTGGTGGGCGAGTGCGACGCGTGCCGGGTCGGTGCCGCGACCGGTGTTCTGGCCGGCTCCGAACGTCGACTCTGCACTCGTGCGGCTCACCCGCCGGCCGCCGCCGGTGACGACGGCGTCCAGAGCCGAGGTGTTCTCGCTGGTCGACGTGGCGTTCGCCCAACGTCGCAAGTCCCTGCGCGCGGCGTTGGCCGGCTGGGCGGGGTCGCCCGCGCAGGCCGAGGCCGCCTTGCGGGCCGCGGGAGTCGACCCCGCCGCGCGGGGGGAGGCGATCGATGTCGAAGCCTTCGCTCGACTCGCGGAGGCCGGTCGCGCCGTACGATTGACCACGTGAAGTGGAGTTGCGCAACGGGTGAATGCCTGAGGCGGACCCGCTGAGCCGCGAGTCGGGTGACGACATCGTCACGCCGCTGCGCCTGCGTCCGGCAGCCAGCCCGTCGGTCACGGTCCGGGTGCCGGCCAAGGTCAACCTCCATCTCGCCGTCGGCCCGGTCCGCAAGGACGGCTTCCACGAGCTGGTCAGCGTCTACCACGCAGTGTCCTTGTATGACGAGGTCGTGGTCGAGCCGGCCGACGAGCTGTCGGTGAATGTCGTCGGCGAGGGCGCCGGCGAAGTGCCGACCGACAGCGACAACCTCGCCGCCCGCGCGGTGAGCGCGGTCGCGGCGGTGCTCGGCCGGGCGCCTGACGTCGCGATCACGGTGCGCAAGGGCATCCCGGTCGCGGGCGGTATGGCCGGGGGCAGCGCCGACGCCGCGGCCGCACTCGTCGCGGTGGACGCGCTGTGGGGCGGGGAGCTCGACCGAGTGACGCTGGAGGGGCTGGCCGCGGGCCTCGGCAGCGACGTGGCGTTCCTGCTGCATGGTGGATCGGCGCTGGGCACCGGAAGGGGTGAGGCCATCTCGCCGGTGCTGACGCAGGGCGAATACCACTGGGTGCTCGCCGTCGCCGATGGGGGCATGTCGACGACTGCTGTCTACGCCGAGATCGACACCATGCGGGATGAGCGTCCGCTGCCCCGCATCGGTGCACCGGACGGCGTGCTGGCGGCGCTGCGAGCCGGCGACGCCGTGGCGCTCGGCCGGGTGCTCGCCAACGACTTGCAACCCGCAAGCCTGCGAATTAGGCCACAGCTGCAACGTGTGCTCGATGCCGGTCGGGACCTCGGCGCGGTCGGCGCGGTGGTCTCCGGGTCCGGTCCGACTGTCGCGCTGCTGGCCAGGTCGGCTGCGGAGTCGGTGCGCATCGCGTCGTCGCTTGCGGGGTTGGCGGTCTGCCGCACCGTCCGGCGGGCGCACGGACCCGTGGCCGGCGCCCGGGTCGTGCCGCCAGACTCCGCCGCCGGCTGAGCCGGCCGTGCCCGTCAACCTGGTCAACCTCGAGTCCGTGCACAAGTCGCACGGCACGACCGTCGTACTCGACGACGTGTCCTTGGGGGTGGCCGTCGGTGACCGCATCGGGGTCGTGGGGCGAAACGGCAGCGGCAAGTCAACGCTGCTCGCGGTGCTTGCCGGTGAGGAGGTCGTCGACGCCGGGCGGGTGACCCGGACCACCGGGTTGCGAGTCGGCTGGCTTGCCCAACACGACACCTTGGCGGCGGACGCGACCGTTCTCGACACGGTGGTCGGCGCGCGGGTCGAGCACGAGTGGGCCGGCGATGCGCAAGTGCGCGCTGTCATGGATGGGCTGCTGCGCGACTTGCAGGCCGATGCGGTCGTCGGTGACCTGTCGGGCGGGGAACGGCGGCGGGTGGCGCTCGCCGCGCTGCTCGTTGCCGAACCGGATCTGCTGCTGCTCGACGAGCCGACGAACCACCTCGACATCGACGCCATCGCCTGGTTGGCTCCGCGGCTGCAGTCGAGGCGTGGCGGGTTGGTCGTCGTCACGCACGACCGGTGGTTCCTCGACGCCGTGTGCCAGCAGACCTGGGAGGTCGCGGCCGGTGCCGTGAACCGCTACGACGGTGGCTACGCCGCCTACGTGCTGGCACGCGCGGAACGAGAGCGGCAGGCGGTGGCCAGCGAAGACCGCCGGCGCAACCTCCTGCGCAAGGAGCTCGCCTGGCTGCGGCGCGGACCACCGGCCCGCACGTCGAAGCCGCAGTTCCGTATCGATGCAGCCAATGCCTTGATCGGCACCGAGCCACCGCCGCGGGACAGCGTCGAGCTGCAACGCTTCGCCGCGGCCCGGCTCGGCAAGGACGTCGTCGACCTCGAACACGTGACGTTGCGACTCGGCGAACGTGAGGTGCTGCGCGACGTGACGTGGCGGCTCGGTCCCGGTGACCGGGTGGGATTGCTCGGCCCCAACGGCGCCGGCAAGACGACGTTGCTACGCGTCGTCGCGGGCGACCTGCGGCCGGATGCCGGGAAGGCGAAGATCGGGCGTACCGTCGTGCCGGGCTGGCTCTCGCAGGAAGTCGTGGAGCTCGATCCGGCGCTGCGGGTGCTGCAGGCCGTCGAGGACGTCGCTCAGCACGTGCAGCTCGGCAAAGGTCGCGAGGCCACCGCGGCTCAGCTGCTCGAACGGCTGGGCTTCCCGGCGGCGCGGCAGTGGACACCGGTCGGCGACCTCTCCGGTGGAGAGCGCCGCCGGCTACAGCTGCTGCGGCTGTTGATGGGCGGCCCCAACGTGCTGCTGCTCGACGAGCCGACGAACGACCTCGACGTCGAGACCCTCGCCGAGGTCGAGGACGTGCTCGACGGATGGGCCGGAACGCTCGTGGTGGTCAGTCATGACCGCTGGTTCCTCGAGCGGGCCTGCGACACGTTGTGGGCGCTGCCCGGAGACGGGTCGGTGCGGCATCTGCCGGGTGGCGTCGACGACTACCTCGCCCTCCGCCGGGCACCGTCCAGCCCGCCGGACAGCGGTCCGACCTCCGGGGGTGTACGGCGGCCGGTGGGTGCGACGGATCGGGACGCGCGGAAGGAGCTCGCGAGGATCGAGCGACGGCTCGAGCGGATCAGTCGCGAGGAGGCGTCGCTGCACGCCGAGATGGCCGAGCACCCGACGGACTACGCGCGAGTCTCGGCTCTGGACGATCGACTCCGGACACTTGCCGCCGAACGCGCGGAGCTCGAGGACGCCTGGCTCGTCGCGGCAGAGGCTGCATCGTGACCGTCGTACGACTGGAGTGGGGCGCCGCCGGCGCGCGTCTCCTCGCGCAGAGCTGTGCCGTGGTCGTCGTCTGCGACGTGCTGTCGTTCTCGACGGCGGTGTCCGTCGCCGTCGGGCGCGGCGTCCGGGTGTGGCCGCACCGGTGGGACGACGGCAGCGCTGCGGCGCGGGCGCAAGAGCTCGGCGCGTTGCTGGCGGGACCGCGCGACGACCGGGTCTCGTTGTCGCCTGCGTCGCTGATGGCACTGCCTTCCGGCACCGACGTGATCATGCCGTCGCCCAACGGCGCTTCGTGCTGTCTGGCCGCTGCGGACGCCGGCGCGACCGTCGTCGCCGGATGCCTGCGCAACGCTCCGGCGGTGGCGGCCTGGTTGCGCAGGCGCGATGTCGACGTCGGGTTGGTGCCTGCCGGCGAGCGATGGCCGGATGGCTCGATGCGTCCGGCCTACGAGGACTGGATCGGCGCAGGCAGCATCGCCGCGCTGCTCGCCGATGCCGTCGAGCTCGGCCCCGAGGCCGCAGCCGCAGCCGCCGGCTCGCAGCATCGCCGGCCGCTCGTCGAGGTGATGTCCGGGAACGAGCTGGTCGAGCGGGGGTTCGCGGACGATGTCGCGATGGCCGAGGACTACGGCGCCGGCGACGAGGTGCCGGTGCTCGTCGACGGCCGGTTCGTCTCCTCCTGATGGTTGCCCTCGAGGACGAACAGCGTGCCGGCAACGGCAAGGGCCCACAGCGGCAGCCCCATGCCCAGCCGGACCGGCGCCAGCCAATGCACGTGGTCGTGCACGTAGAGGTAACCCTGGACACAGGCGCGCAAGGCGAACACGCCCGCCCACATGGCCGTGGCCTGGCTGGCGGCGCGGTGCAGCGCCGCGTCGGTGCGCCAGTGGGCATAGCCGCGATCGATCAGCGCCGCGACGTAGCCCAGCAAGGGCCGGCCCACGATGATGCTGACGACGGTGAGCACGGCGTAAGCCGCGTTGAGCAGGATGCCGGGCAGGAAGTAGGTCTTGGCGTTGCCCGTGAGCGCAGCCAGTGCCGCCGCGGCGGCGAGGCCGACGAGCCCCATCGCGGCTTGCCGGAGCGGTTCACCGCGCAGCTTGCGGATGATCGCGACGATCACCGCGGCGACGAGAGCCGATCCGATCGCCCACCCCAGCGGGGCGAAGGTGTCGACGATGACGAGGGTGACCCCTGGCACGCTGGCGTCGATGACGCCGCGACGTCCGCCGATCATCTCCGCGAAGTCCAGCGGCGGCATGGCGTTGGCGGTCACGAGACCAGTGTGTCAAGTTCCCGTCGCCCGCGGGCTGTCGTACGAGAGATCGGGGCGGGTCGCCGGCACCCGGCTGACTGCCCGTCCGCGTGCTCCGACCTTCTCGGCGAAAGTGATCGCGTTGTCGACGGCGGCGCAGCCGGGGTCATTGTTGAAGTAGACGAACACGTCACTCGCGTCGTCGGGAAAGACTTCGCTCACCGTCTTGGCCCAGGCGCCGAGCTCCCGCGCCGTGTAGAACGGCCAGGGTTCGTGCTTGCCCTCGTGAAGCCGCAGGTAGCCCCAGTCGGCCGTCCGCCACAACGGCGTGATGGCCCCGGCGCGGTCGGCCCAGCACAGCGCGGCGTTGTGCGCCTCGAGCACACTGCGCACGTCGGGGCTCCACCAGGAGTCATGCCGCGGCTCGACCGCGAGCCGTACGCCGCGCGGGAATGCGCGGAGCGTCTCGTCCAGCGCGCTCACGTCGACGCGGAGATCCGGTGGGAGCTGGATGAGGATCGGGCCGAGCTTTTCCCGCAACGGGGTGACGCGCTCCATCAGCATGTCCACTGACCGCCGCGGGTCGCGCAACCGCTTGACGTGGGTGAGGTAGCGGCTCGCCTTGACGGTGATGATCGCGTCGGCGGGGGAGCGGGCATACCAGCCGGCGAAGACCTCGCCCTTCGGCAGCCGGTAGAAGGTGACGTTGAGCTCGACCGTCCGGAAGTCGCGCATGACCTGCTCGAACCAGCGGTTTTGTGCCACGCCTTTGGCGTAGTAGCGGTAGCGCCAGTCCTTGTACTGCCAACCACTCGTACCGATGAGGACGGTCACTCGGTTGGCGTACCCCGTTTAACGTTTGGAGCGCAGCTTGGGCTTGGGCTCGAGATGGGACAGGCCGTTCCAGGCGAGGTTGACCAGGTGGGCGGCGACGTCGTCCCGCTTGGGCTTGCGCGCGTCCAGCCACCACTGTCCGGTCAGGGCGACCATGCCGACGAGGGCCTGGGAGTAGAGGCCGGCGAGCTTCGGGTCATAGCCGCGCTGCTTGAACTGGGCGGCGAGCACGTGCTCGACCTGCGTCGCGATGTCGCTGATGAGGCTGGCGAACGTGCCGCTGGTCGAGGCGACCGGGGAGTCGCGGACGAGGATGCGGAAGCCGTCGGTGTCGGTCTCGACGTATTCGAGCAGGCCGCCGGCGGCCTGCTCCAGCAGCTCGCGTGGGTGGGTGCCGTCAAGGGAGGCCGTGATGCGGTCGAGCAGGCGGCGCACCTCGCGGTCGACGACCACGGCGTAGAGGCCCTCTTTGCCACCGAAGTGTTCGTAGACGACGGGCTTGGAGACGCCAGCCTTCTCGGCGATCTCCTCGACGCTGGTGCCGTCGAAGCCCTTCTCCGCGAACAGCGCTCGGCCGACGTCGAGCAGCTGCTCGCGGCGTTCCTTGCCGGACATGCGAACCCGCTGGTGGCTGCCCTCGGCCCGTGTCGCTGTGCCGGGCAGCCGGACGACGTTGTCGTTCACCCGGCGGTGCTGACGAGTTTGGCGTCGAGTCGTTCACGGGTCGGCCAGCGCACCTCGGTGGCCATCCGCAGCTTCTCCATGACCCAGATGATGCGCGCTGTGGAGTCGAGCTGGCCGCGCAACACTCCGTGGCGGGCGGCGGTGGGCTCGGCGTGGTGCAGGTTGTGCCACGACTCACCCATGGAGATGATCGCGAGCCACCAGACGTTGGTCGCGCGGTCGCGGCTCTTGAACGGCCGCTCGCCGAACGCGTGGCAGATCGAGTTGATCGACCACGTCGTGTGGTGCAGCAGGGCGACGCGCACGAGGCTGCCCCAGAAGAACGCGGTGAGCGCACCCTGCCAGGCGAAACCACTCCACAGGAACCCGACGAGCGGCGGGAGCAGCAGGGTCACGGCGGTCAGGCGCATGAACATGCGGTCGACCTTGACGATGTCCTTGTCGGCCATGAGGTCGGGCGCGAAGCGCTCCTGGTTGGTCTGCTCGATGTCGAACAGCCAGCCGATGTGGGCGTGCCACAGACCCTTGGTGAGGGCTTTGACGTCATTGCCGTAGCGCCACGGGGAGTGCGGGTCGCCCTCCTTGTCGCTGAACGCGTGGTGCCGGCGGTGGTCGGCGACCCACCGGATGACCGGTCCCTCGATGGCGAGGCTGCCCGCGACGGCGAGTGCGACGCGCACGGGCCGCGGTGCCTTGAACGACCCGTGGGTGAAGTAGCGGTGGAAACCCACGGTGATGCCGTGGCCGGAGATGGCATACATGACGAACGCGATGACGACGTCCCGCCAGCCGAGACCCCAACCCCAGACGACGGGTACGGCGGCCGCGACGGCGAGCAACGGCACGACGATGAACACGCCGAGGATGAACTGCTCGATGCGAGCCCGACGCAGGGTGCCCGGCAGTGCGGCGAGCGGCCGGTTCTCCCGCGCCGTCGCCCCCTCGAGGTCGCGCGTCCGCGCGGGGGTCGGCACTGCCGTCGTGGTCGGTGCAGTCATGCAGTAACTCTCCTCGTCGTAAAACGG
>JAVEEE010000443.1 GCA_030840615.1 Frankiaceae bacterium
CTCGGTCGGCCGGGTCGCGCAGACCTCGGCCGACGCGCAGGATGGGACCGGCGAAGCGACGATCGACCTCGAGGTCGCGCTGTCGTCCCGACGGGTGACGGCTCTCGACGAGGCGCCGGTGGCCGTAGACATCGAGACGTCGCGTGCCGACGGGGTCCTCAACGTGCCGGTGGATGCGCTGCTCGCGCTGGCCGAGGGCGGCTACGGCGTCGAGATCGTGCACGGAGCGACGACGGACATCGTCAGTGTCGAGCCGGGGCTGTTCGCGCAAGGTCGCGTCGAAGTTGCCGGGGAGATCCAGGCGGGCGACCGAGTGGTGGTGCCGTCGACATGACGTCGGTCGAGACGAACGTCGTCGAGCTGCATGGCGTCAGCCGTGCTTATCCGGGCCCGCCGCCGTTGCTCGCCTTGCGCGACGTCGACCTGAGCATCGGAGCCGGCGAGCTCGTCGCGGTGATGGGACCGTCCGGGTCCGGGAAGACGACGTTGCTGTCACTGATCGGAACGCTCGACCGGCCCACGTCGGGCCGGGTGGTGCTGGCCGGGCACGACGTCTCGACGCTGACCGACCGCGGGTTATCGGCGTTGCGAGCGCGCACAGTCGGCTTCGTCTTCCAGCAGTTCTTCCTGTCGGCGGGGACGTCGGCGCTCGACAACGTGGCGGACGGGCTGCTCTATACCGGTGTGCCGCGGCGAGCCCGCCGGGAGCGTGCCGCGGAGACGTTGGCGCGGGTCGGGCTTGCGGATCGGATGCAGCACCGCCCGCACGAGCTGTCCGGTGGCGAGAAGCAGCGGGTGGCCATCGCACGCGCGGTGGTGGGACGACCGCCGTTGCTGCTCGCCGACGAGCCGACGGGCAACCTCGACAGCGTCGCCGGCGCCGGGGTCGTTGCCCTGTTGCGCGAGCTGCACACCGACGGAACGACGGTCGTGGTGATCACGCACGACCGTGAGGTCGCCGCCGCGCTGCCGCGATGCGTGCGACTTCGCGACGGTGTCGTGCTGGCTGAGGAAGGAGTGCCGGCGTGACGCTTGAGGAGCTACGACCGGCGCGGCTGGCTGCCGGCGATGTGGCGCGCGTCGGTGCGCATGGCTTGCGGGCGCGGCCGTTGCGGTTGCTGCTGTCGGCGGCCGGCATCGCGATCGGCATCGCGGCGATGGTGGCGGTGCTCGGCATCTCGACGTCGTCGCGCGCCGACCTGCATCGCCAGCTCGACAAGCTCGGTACGAATCTGCTGACGGCGACGCCCGGGCAGGACTTCTTCGGCAGCGACGCAAAGCTGCCGACGCGATCTGTGGCGATGGTCGCCCGCATCGGGCCGGTGACCTCGGTGTCCGCGACCGGCGTGGTCGATGCAAGTGTGCGTCGTACCGACTTCATCCCGGTGGAGCAGACCGGCGGACTCTCGGTGCAGGCGGCTCGCACCGATTTGCTCGCGACCGTCGCCGGCACCGTCAGCCACGGCAAGTGGCTCGACGCGGCGACGGCGCGTTACCCGACGGTCGTGCTCGGATCGGTCGCGGCGCAGCGGCTCGGCGCCGGTGTCGGCGAGCGGGTGTGGCTGGGCGATCAGTGGTTCACGGTGATCGGTCTCCTCGACCCGGTCGGGCTGGCGCCGGAGCTCGACCGGTCGGCGCTGGTCGGGTGGGCGGTTGCGCGGGACCGGCTCGGGTTCGACGGCTCGCCGAGCACGCTCTATGAGCGATCCCGTGACGACGCCGTCGACGGAGTGCGGTCGGTGCTCGCGGCCACAGTCAACCCGGAGGCGCCCAACGAGGTCGACATCAGCCGTCCGAGTGACGCGCTGGCGGCGCGGGCGGCTGCGGACACCACGTTCACCGGACTGCTGCTGGGTCTCGGTGCGGTGGCGCTGCTCGTCGGCGGGGTGGGCGTGGCCAACACGATGGTGATCGCGGTGTTGGAACGGCGCGGGGAGATCGGGCTACGCCGGGCGCTCGGGGCGACCCGCGGTCAGGTGCGGACGCAGTTCCTCACCGAGTCGCTGTTGCTGTCGTGGCTTGGGGGTTTGGTCGGTGTGCTGGTGGGCGTGGCGGTCACGGCGGGCTATGCGACGAGTCGTGGCTGGCCGGTCGATGTCCCGGTGGCGGCGCCGGTCGCGGCCTTCGGCGCGACGCTCGTCGTGGGCGCGCTGGCAGGTCTGTACCCGGCCGTGCGTGCCGCTCGGCTCGCACCGACGGTTGCTCTCGCCGGCGCGTGAGTGGGCGCGCCTCACCGCTGACTGTGGTTCAGGCGGAAATCTGGTCGCGCGGGCAGGAACCGGTCGGCCGGGCGGGAAATGAGACCGACATGCACCTCACCGCCCTGCGCGCATCGCTGCTCGCGGCCGTCGCCGTGGTCGTTGCGACCACGACACTCGCCCTCGGCGCGGCGCCGTCGACCGCGCCGCTCACCTCGCCGGTGGCAGGCGTCGACCCGCAGTGTTTCGCCCCCGCCGGGCATCCCGACCCGCAGGTGAACTCCACCGGCGCGCCGACGAACCCACAGTGGATCCTGCGGGATCAGGTCAACCAGTACTGCGCGACGCTGCGGATTCGCGACCAGCTCGCCAGTCCCGCTTTCGGATACGGCAACCTCACCGTCGGTGGGCAGCTGTACGCCGCGCAGGCACAGCAGCAGGTCGCCGACGGCCCCGGCCACGTGCACGGCGGCATCACCACCCTCATCCCCGGGTCGCAGGGCGCCGACCCGTTCCGCGCGATCGACCGCTGGCAGCAGCTGACCGGCGGTCGGGCGATCCCGGTCAGGTTCACCTCGCTCGACGGGGCGCAGCTGCGCGGGCACATCTGGATGCCGCCGAAATCGGTCCCGGCGCCGCGCGGTGGCTATCCCGGCGTCGTCATCACCGACGGGTCCATCCAGGCCTACGAGAACCTCTACTACTGGGCGGCCGAGGGGCTGGCGCAGTACGGCTACGAGGTCATGACCTACGACGTCCAGGGTCAGGGCGACTCCGACCAGCTACCGGCGCACTGCACGCCGGGGGCCTGCACCGGCGTGCCGTACCAGCAGAACTACACCTTCTACCAAGGCGCCGAGGACTCGCTGAACTTCTTCCTCTCCCGTGCCAACCCCGGGCG
>JAVEEE010000252.1 GCA_030840615.1 Frankiaceae bacterium
CTCGTAATGGCGCGGGCAGATGCCGGGACCGACGACGGCGTAGGTGCGATCCGCTCGGCCATGCAGCTTTGCCATCACGTCGAGTGCGGCCGGCACGACACCGGCCGCGAGCCCACGGCGGCCCGCATGCACCGCGGCGACCACTCGCGCCCGCCGATCCCAGAGCAGGACCGGTGTGCAGTCCGCAACCTGTACGACGAGGGTGAGTCCCGGCGTCGTCGTGACGAGCGCGTCAGCCTCCGGCGGCTCGTCCGGAAGACCGTCGACGACGGCGACCGCGGCGCCGTGCACCTGCCGCATGGTCACGAGGGACCCGGCCGACGGACCGAGCGCCGCAACCAGCCGTCGCCGGTTTTCCGTGACGGCCTCGGGGTCGTCGCCGACCGCGTCGGACAGGTTGAGCGTCGCCCACGGCCCGGCACTGGCTCCGCCCAGCCGGTCGGTGACCGCCGCCCCGATGCCGACGCGGACCTCGTGGTGCGCGAGCACCTACTTCAAGAAGTCGGGTACGTCGAGCTCGTCGTTGTCGTCGAAGACGATGGTGCGACGCGGCGGCTGCGGACGCGTCGTGACCGCCGGCCGCGACGGCTCGGCGACCCGAGCGGGCACCGGCTCCTCCGCGGCTATCAGGTCGACAGTCTCGTCCTGGAAGTCGTCGTCGTATTCGTCGGTGACGGCAGGGTGGGTCTCGCGCTGCTGGGCACGCCGTGCCTCGTAGGCCCGGGCGCGCGGTGCTCCCCCGTCGAAACCGGCGGCGATCACGGTGACCCGCACCTCGTCACCCAGGGCGTCGTCGATGACAGCGCCGAAGATGATGTTGGCCTCCGCGTGGGCGGCATCGGCGACGAGCTGAGCCGCCTCGTTGATCTCGAACAGCCCGAGGTCGCTGCCGCCGGAGATGTTCATCAGCACGCCGTGGGCGCCGTCGATTGACGCCTCGAGCAAGGGGCTCGAGATCGCCATCTCCGCAGCGACGACGGCACGGTCGTCGCCGCGCGCCGAGCCGATGCCCATCAGCGCCGAGCCGGCGCCGGACATGACTGCCTTGACGTCGGCGAAGTCGAGGTTGATGAGTCCCGGTGTCGTGATGAGGTCGGTGATGCCCTGCACACCCGAGAGCAGCACCTGGTCGGCGGAGTGGAACGCGTCGAGCACGCTGACCTGGCGGTCGCTGATCGACAGCAGCCGGTCGTTCGGGATGACGATGAGGGTGTCGACCTCGTCGCGCAGACCGGCGATGCCGACCTCGGCCTGGCCGGCTCGTCGCTTGCCCTCGAAGGAGAACGGTCGGGTGACCACACCGATCGTCAACGCACCGAGTGAACGCGCGATGCGCGCGACCACGGGCGCACCACCGGTGCCCGTCCCACCGCCCTCGCCGGCGGTGACGAACACCATGTCGGCGCCCTTGAGGACCTCTTCGATCTCCTCGGCGTGGTCCTCGGCCGCCTGTCGGCCGATCTCCGGATCGGCGCCGGCACCGAGACCGCGGGTCAACTCACGGCCGACGTCGAGCTTGACGTCGGCGTCGCTCATGAGCAACGCCTGCGCGTCGGTGTTCACGGCGATGAACTCGACGCCCTTGAGCCCGACTTCGATCATGCGGTTGACGGCGTTGACGCCGCCTCCCCCGATCCCCACGACCTTGATGACGGCCAAGTAGTTCTGCGGAGCTGGCACGAGCATTGCCCTTCGTCGGATTCTCGGCCGGCGGCGCGCGGGCACGCGGGAACCGGCAGGACAGCGGGGAAGTTCCGCGGCGCCGGTGGCTCGGGGAAGACGCCACCGACCGTCGCGGCTTGGGCCCGGGGACCCTCACCCTCAGGTAGACCGTTATAGTTATGTCAACTTGAGGGCTGGGCCGGACAGTAGGGCCGGTGACCCGGCCGGGTCAAGGAACCTCGCCGAATTCACCGGGTGACAACGACATCCGGAGTGCTCACGTCGAAGACGCGTGCGTGCCGGTGGAGCAACGCATGCAGAACGGCAGCCTTCGTCGTGCTGTCCGCGGCACTCCCCCACACCACCGTGCGGCCGCCGTTCAGCACCAGGGTCACGGCGAACGGTGACGGCGCCTGCACGGTCGCGACGCGTCGGCGGACGCCGGTGGGTAGCGCACCGAGCACTTGCAGCGCGGCACGTGCGGCCGGGTCACCGGCTCCCGGCACCGGCGCGCTGAGCTGCACGTTGACCAGGCCCGGCGGTGGTTCGGCCTCGGTGTCGAAGGCGACCCCGACCCGGTCGAGCAGCACCGCTCCGGTCGGTCCGCGCACGACCGCCACCGGGGTCCGTTCGGTCACCGAGATGACGACACCGTGCGGCCAGTTGCGGGCCACCTCGACGTGCGCGACCGCTGGGATGCGCGCGACACGGCGGGCGACGGCGGACGAGTCGAGCCGGAACAACGAGGTGCCCCGTCGGACGGCGGCAACCCGCATCACATCGGCGACGACAAGTCTCGACGTGCCCTCGACGGTGATGGTCCGGACGGCTACCAGCGACGAGTTCAGTGCCAGCCAGCCACCGGCGCCAAGTGTGATCAGCCCGGCAAGCACGAGGATCAGGGGGCGGGCAGCCCGGCGACGGCCGGCCCGGCGTCGCGCGACGAAGCGGCGCTGGGCGCCGACGACAGTCGCCGGAGCTCTCATCGACTGCCCGCTGCGGGGGCCAGGTCCTCGACCGCGGCCAGGATCTCCGGCCCCATCAACGTGACATCGCCGGCTCCGACGGTCAGCACGACGTCGCCGGGTCGGGCCAGGTTGGCCACGACCTGCGGGACCGCGGACCACGAGGGTTCGAAGATGACCCGGCCATCAGCCAGCGCGACCCCGTCGGCGATCAGCGCACCGGTCACTCCGGGGACCGGGTCTTCCCGGGCGGCGTAGACCTCCATCACGACGGCGATGTCGCTCAGCGCCAACGCGGACGCGAACTCCTCCGCGAACAGCTGCGTGCGGCTGTAGAGATGAGGTTGGAAGACGGTCAGGAGCCGACCGCCGCCGGCAACCTGGCGAGCGGCACCGAGCAAGGCACGGAGCTCTGTCGGGTGGTGCGCGTAGTCGTCGTAGACCCGGACACCGCGGGCGATGCCCTTGGGTTCGAACCGGCGCCGCGCCCCGGTGAACTCCGCCAGCCCGCGAGCCATGTCGGTGAACGGCAGTCCCAGCTCGAGGCCGATCGCGACGGCGCCCACCGCGTTGACCGCGTTGTAGCTGCCGGGCACCTGCAGGCTGATCTCCCCGAGGCGCCGCCCCCCGGCCACCACTTCGAAGTGTGACGTGCCGGCATCGACGACGAGGCCGCTCACCCGGACGTCGGCGTCGGGCGACAGGCCGAACGTGACGACGTCGAGTCCGAGGTCTGCCGCTTCAGCCGCCAGGGCCAGCGAGCCGTCGTCGTCGGCACCGACGGCCAGGCGGCCCCCGGGCTGAAGCCGGCCGACGAACTGTCGGAACGCGTCGTGCACGGCGTCGGCGCCGCCGTAGTTGTCGAGATGATCGGCCTCGACATTGGTGACGACAGCTGCCTCGGGTGCGAGGAGCAGGAACGACCGGTCGCTCTCGTCGGCCTCGGCGACGAAGAACTCGCCGGTGCCTTCGTGGGCGTTGGATCCGGGCTCGTTGAGGTCTCCGCCGATGGCGTAGCTCGGATCCCGTCCGCACGCCTGCATGGCCACTGTGAGCATCGAGGTGGTCGTGGTCTTGCCGTGGGTGCCGGCGACGGCGACACCGCGCCGGCCGGCCATCAGCGAGGCGAGGGCCGCTGCCCGTGGCAACACGCGCCGTCCGAGCCGTCGCGCTTCGACGACATCGGGGTTGTCCGCGCGGATCGCACTGGAAACGACGAGAGTGTCGATGTCGACCGCATGCCACGCGTCATGGCCCACCTCGACGTCGGCGCCCCGAGCGCGCAGCGCGGCCAACGCGCGCGAGTCCCGGGTGTCACAGCCGGACACGACGAGCCCACGCGCCAGCATGATCCGGGCAATGCCGCTCATGCCAGCGCCGCCGATCCCGACGAAGTGCACCCGGCCGAGGTCGCCGGCGACGGGTACCGGCTCCGGCTCCGTCACCACTCCCCCTCCCCTGGGCCCGCGTCGGCAGACTGCCCGACGGCTGTCGAGCGCTAGATCTGGTAGCTCTTCGCTTCCAGTCGGTCGAGGTTGTCGCGCACCCAGTCAGAGGTGCGCCGCAACCCCTCCTCGAGCGGGACCTGCGGCTCCCATCCGCACCACTCGCGGGCTCGCGTGTTGTCGCACAGCAGCCGCTCGACCTCGCTGTTGCCGGGACGCACCCGTGCCTCGTCCGCGACGACCCTGGCGTCCCGGCCACTGACCTTCACGAGCAGCTCGGCGAGGTCGCCGATGGAGATCTCCCGCCCCGAGCCGACGTTGACGACGTGCCCGAGTGCGCGGTCGGAGTCCGCGACGGCGATGAACCCGCGGGCCGTGTCGTCGACATAGTTGAAGTCACGGGTCGGCGTCGTGGATCCCAGCCGGATCTCAGTGGCGCCCCCGCCTGTTGCGGCCCCCCCGCCCGGTGCCGCCCCCCCGCCCGGTGG
>JAVEEE010000274.1 GCA_030840615.1 Frankiaceae bacterium
GGCTCTACCTGCTGCTCCCTGCGCGGGAGAAGGTGGTCGGATTGGCCATCGGCTTCTCGCTGTCCTACGCGATCGGCGCTGTGGTGCTCGGCCGGTTGCTGCGCCGGCAGTTGGGGCCGCCCGACCGGCCCGTCAGGCAGACTCATGTCCGGCTGGCAGCCGCCGCTGCGGCCGCGGCCGTTCCGACCTACCTGGCGGCCCGGTTGCTGACGGCAGGCCTGGGGCTCGGGGCCCAGGCGGCATTTGTCGCGGTTGTCGTGGCCACGCTGGCCGGGGGCGCCGTGTTCCTCGGCCTCGCCCGCCGGATGCATGTCACGGAGCTCGACGACCTGCTCGGTGCGGTACGACGCCGCCTGCGCCCGACCTGACCGTCACCCCGGATCCTCAAGCGCTTTGCTTCTTCGGCCGACATTCAGGCGAAGGAGGACCGACATGGACACCGATCGCCGCGACCGCGGCAGCATCGTCGTCGGCTGGCTGACCAAGCTCGTCGCCGTCCTTGCTGTGCTGGGCGTGATGCTGTTCGACGCGCTGTCGGTCACCGCTGCCCACCTCGGGGCGGAGGATGACGCCAGCCAGGCCGCCACCGCGGCGCAGGCCGATTACCGCACCTCGCACAACGTGCAGACGGCCTACAACGCCGCCGTCGACAGCCTCTCGAGCGACGCGGAGACCATCCCCTCGCAGACCTTCTCCATCGACTCGACCGGCACCGTGCGCCTCGTGCTCGAGCGGACGACCAAGACGCTGATCGTCCACCGCATCGGCCCGTTGAAGAAATACTCGACCGTGACCGCGTCCGGCGAGGCCAGCCCGATCGCACCGTGACGGTCCCAGGCAGACTCGCCATGATCCACATGGTCCCCGTCCGCAGTCGCGCTCGCCTGCGAGTGGTGGCGACGCTGGTAGCAGCGTTGATCGGCAGCGGCGGGCTCAGCCAGTTCGGCGCCGCTACGACGGCAGCGGCTGACCCCCTGGCCGACGCGCGCACTCGGGCAGCAGCCCTCGCCGCGACCGTCGATCGGCTCGAGACCCAGGCCGAGGTCGCGACTGAGCGCTACAACGCCGTCGAGGCACAGCTCGGCGTGGCAGTGACCCGCCAAGCCCTTGCGGAGCGCGTGGTCGAGTCGGATCAAGCCACCGCGCAGGCCGCCACCGACCAGGTCGACGACCGGGTCCGCGCACTCTACGAGTCCGGCGGGCGGGCCAACCTGCTCGCCACCGTCCTCGCGGGCAGCGACCCCGCCGACGCGATGTCCCGGCTCCATGTCGTGGGCAACCTCCTGTCCTTCGACTCCCAGGGCGCGGACTCCGCGCTTGCAGCAGCGGGCCGCGCCCGCCGACTTGCCGCGGAGCTCACCTCCGCGGCCAGCCGCGTCACCCGGCTCCAGCAAGCGGCCGCTGCTGCGTCGACGCGCATCCGCACGCTCCTGGCCGCACAGCAGGCCGCCTTCACGAGCGTCACCAGTCAGGTCCGCACGCTCGCGGCGCAGCGCCAGGCGGAGCTGGCCGCCGCCAGTGCGCAGGACTTCCAGGCGGCCCTTGCCGCCGCCGGCACCGGTTCGCTGTCCGCCGGCACGACGCCGCCCAACGCCATCGCGGCCGGTGCCATCGCGGCCGCGCGCAGCCGGCTCGGTGACCCCTACGTCTGGGGCGCGACCGGACCCAACAGCTTCGACTGCAGTGGGCTGACCCAATGGGCCTACGCGCACGTCGGCGTCGCCCTGCCCCGCGTCGCGGCCGACCAGTGGAACGCCGGGCAGCACGTCACGCTCACCGGCCTCGAGCCGGGCGACCTGCTGTTCTGGGCGACGGACCTCAACAGTCCGGCGACAATTCACCACGTCGCGATCTACCTCGGCGGCGGCATGATGCTCGCCGCGCCCCACACCGGTGACGTGGTCAAGATCCAGCCGGTCTACATGTCCGGCTACATCGGGGCGACTCGGCCATACCCGAACAGCGGCAGACCGGCCGCGGCCTAGCATGACGCCGTGGGAGCCAGGGGCGAGCGGACGCCCCCTCCCGCCGCAGCGGCCGGGCTCGTGCTCGATGACCGCTACCACCTCGATCAGATCCGTTCCGAGCACAACCCCGACGGGTCCGTACGCGCCGTGCTGTGGCGAGCCGTCGACGAGTCACTGGACCGGCGGGTCGCCGTACTGCTCGTCACCGGTCTGGACAAGGCCGGTCGCACCCGTCTGACCGACGCAGCCACCCGGGCGAGCCAGGTGGGGGACAGCCGCTTCGTGCGGGTTCTCGACGTCGGAAGCACCCGGCTGCACGACGGCCTCACCCTCTGGCTCGCAACCGAGTGGGTGGAGGCGCCGTCGTTGGCCGCGCTCGTACGCGACGAACCGCTGCGCCCGGCGGTGGCGACCGAGGTCGTGCGCCAGTGCGCTGAGGCCCTGGCCGTCGCGGAGCGCGACGGCCTCAGCCACGGACGACTGCACCCGGACCAGGTGCTGATCCCCGCCGGCGGGCTTCCGCGGATCACCGGACTCGAGATCGCTGCCGCCCTGCACGGGGGGTCGGCCGGAGACGGAACTACGGACGACGCTCGCGGTCTGGGCGGGCTGCTGTTCACCGCCTTGACCGGCTGCTGGCCGTTGCCGGACTGGCACGGGTTGCCCGCGGTCGACCCGAAGCTGGCGCGGCAGGGCCGGCCCCGGCTGGTCCGAGCCGGCATCGGTCGCGACCTCGACGACATCACCTACCGCGCTCTGGCCGGCGACTTCGCGGACGCTCGGGCGGTTGCCCGGGCCCTCGCCACTCAGCCGACCCAGCCACTCGACGCTGCGCCAGCGGCCGCGACGGCACGCCCGCCCGCCCGCTGGCAACGCTGGGCGTGGCGGCTGGTTCCGCCGCTCCTCGTGCTCGCCATCGGAATCGCGGGCTGGGCCCTGGGCAGCGACCTGGGGCGGGTCCCGACCACCGCACGTCAGGTGCGGCCGGGAGTCCCACCGCTCACCGCGGCGGCACCAGGCTCCGGGCCGGCCGCACTCGTGTGGTCCCGTCCGCCGGATGTCACCGCCTTCGACCCCGAAGGAGACGGCGCGGAGAACGACGACACGGCGGGGCTGGCCGTCGACCGAGACGCCACGACGTCATGGACCACAGCCGGCTACCGCGACAACCCCCACTTCGGCGGACTGAAGTCCGGCGTCGGACTGCTGATCGACCTCGGTCGCACCAAGAGTGTCCGGCTCGCCGAGCTGGCACTCAGCGCCACGGGCGCGGACGTCGAGCTGCGCGCGGGCGACACGCGACCGCAGCAGGCCACGGACCTCCCCTTGATCGCGGTCCGCAACCACGCCGCGGCACGCACCCGCATGGCGCTCAGTCATCCGACCAAGGCCCGCTTCTGGCTGGTCTGGTTCACCAGCGTGCCCCGCGACCAGTCCGTCTTTCGCATCGGCGTGGCCGAAATCGCCCTGCTCGGGTGAGGGCCTCCTGCGGGCTACCCTGCCCTCGGCGGGCGGTGGACGTCCGAGTGCACCGAGGGTCGTGAGGGAGCATGAGCAAACCCACGCCTCCCGGCCCGGCCCCACACTCCGCACCGCTGGCCCTCGTCGACCTCGACGACCGAGCGCTGCTCGCCCGGCACTCCGCGGGTGACCGGGAGGCCTTCGCAGAACTCGTCCGCCGGCACCGCGACCGGCTGTGGCGGGTGGCCACCCGCACTCTCGGTAACGCCGAGGACGCAGCCGATGCGCTGCAGGACGCCCTACTTTCTGCCTACCGGGCCGCCGCCGGATTTCGGGGCGACGCCGCCGTCACGACGTGGCTGCACCGCATCGTCGTCAATGCATGCCTCGATCAGGTACGGCGGCGCGCCGTACGTCCCACGGTCCCCCTCGACGAGACCGCCGCCGCCGAACGCGCCACACCGGACGCGTACGGCGCCCGGGAAACCGCCGCCGAGATCCTCGCCGCGCTACGCCGCCTCCCCATCGAGCAGGCCGCGGCCATCGTCCTCGTCGACATCGAGGGATATCCCGTCGCCGAGGTCGCCGCGATCCTCGAAGTGCCGGTCGGCACCGTCAAGAGCCGCTGCGCTCGTGGCCGGGCCAGGCTCGCGGAAACCTTGCACCATCTCGACGGACGGAACCCCGCAGCGGACCGGCCCGTCCCACTTGATGACCCGCCCACCACCCTCAACCCACCCACCACCCTCGACCCGCCCACACACCCTGGAGAGCCCCAGTGACGCACGAGCCCCCGCCGGGCTCCGCCGGAACCGACGGCCATCTCGACCTCGACACACTTGCCGAGCTCGACGAGGGCCTGCTGTCGGGCGCCGACGCGGCACGCCACGAGGCTCACCTCGCGAGCTGCGTCACCTGCCGCGAGCAACAGGCGCGGCTGCGGGCGACCCGTGCGCTGCTCGCCGCGCTGCCGGCCGAACCGATGCCGACGGCCGTCGCCGACCGGCTGGACGCCGCGCTCGCCGGCGCAATCGCCGGCACGATCATGCCGTCGGACACCCGGCGACGTGGTTGGCGAGCCCACCCCACCGCCGCGAGCACCGCCGCCGTGGCTGCGGGCGTCGCGCTGATCGCCGCCATCGTTCTCGGTACGACGTTGAACTCCTCGAAACACCCCGATCAGCCGGCAGCGCCCCTCTCCGCCGGCGCGCCGGCTCTGGACAAGCTCGCGACCGCCAACACGCCGACCACGGTCAGCGGCCGCCACTACACGGCCGACAACGTCCGTCGCCTGGTCGACAAGCTGGTTCGCGCACCAAAGACCGACCAGGCCAGCGCCGCAGCCGGTCCCAGCGGCGCAGCCGGTCCCAGCGGCGCAGTCGGTCCCAGCGGCGCCGCCAGCCCTCACGCGGAGTCCGCCGCGACCGTGCCCGATGCACTGACCCGGCTCTACAGCTCACCGATCGAGTTGAGTGGCTGCCTGGCCGCCATCGAGAAAGGCGGTCCGCTGCAGACCCCGCTCGCCGTCGACTTTGCCGAATACGCAGGACGCCCCGCCCTGATCGTTGTCCTGCCCGGGCTCACCTCGGGCCACATCAGCGCGTGGATCGTCGGCGGCAACTGCTCCAGCGCCAACGCGGATCTGTTGAGCTACAAGTCGCTGCCCGACCCCGCCGCGGGCTGAGCCTTCCCTCGGGACCGGCTCGGTGCCCCGAACAGCAACGGCCACGCGATCACGCCGACCAGCGCGCCGAGGTAAGGCGGACCGACCTGATGCAATGGATGCACCGGGGTGATCGGGCGGCCGAACAGCCGAAAGCCCAGCGCCGTACCGAGCAGTGCCGCAACAGCCGCGACGCCGAGCACCGCTCGCCCCTGCCGGGCGTCCTGCGCGTCACCTGCGGCTGCCGCCGCCCACGAGGCGGCAAGGCCGAGCAACCCCGGCGCGATCAGCGACATGTAGTGGACGTTGACGTGCTGGGTCACGATCCAGCCCCCGACCACAGCCGCCGCGATGCCCGCGAGACCGGCCCGGACAACCACCTCGATCGGTGCCGGGCGCAGCCCCGGCACGACCCCCGCACACGCGGCGCAGCCACGTCCTGCGTACGCCATTGCATCGGCTCCGCAACGCTCCCGATCGCAGACCGGGCAACGATCCACCGCCAACCGCGCGGGGTGCACGGCGCAGCGGGCGCCGACACGCGTCCCCGACGTCACCTCCGAAGCCTCGCACGGGAATCAGGATCCGTAGACTCGCGTTCCCGCCAGCGCATAGCCGGGAAAGCGGCCAAGCAGGACATTGGGTGGTAGCAGTGAACGAGCCCGCCAGCAACACCGAGATCCGCGACGTCATCATCGTCGGCTCCGGCCCCGCCGGATACACGGCGGCCGTCTACACGGCGCGGGCAAACCTTCGACCGCTGGTGGTCGAGGGCATCCAGTACGGCGGGGCACTGATGACCACCACCGAGGTCGAGAACTTCCCCGGGTTCGTCGACGGCATCCAAGGTCCCGATCTCATGGACCATATGCGCAAGCAGGCCGAGCGCTTCGGTGCGGAGCTGCTCAGTGACGACGCCACCGAGCTGGACCTCGAAGGTGCCGTCAAGCGCGTCGTGGTCGGCGGCGAGACCTACCTCGCCCGCACGGTCATCCTGGCCATGGGTTCGGCCTACAAGATGCTCGGGCTTCCCAACGAAGATCGCCTCATGGGCCACGGCGTCTCCGCCTGTGCCACCTGCGACGGCTTCTTCTTCCGCGGCCAGGAGATCGCTGTCGTCGGAGGCGGCGACTCCGCGATGGAAGAAGCCAACTTCCTGACCCGTTTCGCCGACAAGGTCCACCTGCTGCACCGGCGCGACGCGTTCCGGGCGTCGAAGATCATGCAGGACCGTTCGTTGGCAAACGAGAAGATCAAGGTGCACTGGAACACGGTCGTGGAGGACATCCTCGGCGCGGACAAGGTCGACGGGCTAGCGGTCCGCAGCACGCTGTCCGGCGAGGGGTCGACGCTCGAGGTCACCGGTCTGTTCGTTGCGATCGGTCACGACCCGCGCAGCGAGCTCGTCCGCGGCCAGGTCACCCTCGACGACGAGGGCTACGTCGCAGTCGATGCGCCTTCGACCCGCACCAACCTGCCGGGCGTCTTCGCCTGCGGCGACCTGGTGGACCACACCTACCGCCAGGCCATCACCGCCGCCGGCACGGGCTGCGCCGCGGCACTCGACGCCGAGCGGTTCCTCACCGACCTCGAGGCGGCCGGCGCAGGGGAATGACCGACCCTGGCGCTACGTTTCGACTCCGGGACTTGGAAGCGAAAACTCGACACGGAACACCTCGACAAGGAGCAGACATGGGCGCGGGCACCAAGACAGTCACGGACGCCACCTTCGACGTGGACGTCCTGGGCAGCGACAAGCCCGTGCTCGTCGACTTCTGGGCCGAATGGTGCGGACCCTGCAAGATGGTCGCCCCCGTGCTCGAGGAGATCGCCACCGAGCACGCCGACAAGCTCACCGTCGCCAAGGTCAACATCGACGAGAACCCCGAGATCGCCCGGCGTTACCAGATCATGTCAATCCCGACCATGTCAGTATTTGCCGGCGGCGAGGTCGTGAAGAGCATCGTAGGCGCCAAGCCCAAGGCTGCCCTGCTGCGCGACCTCGAGGGTTACGTCTGATCCGGAGCCGGTGCGGGCCGCCGTCCCTCGAACGGGCGGTTTCGAGGCCACCGGTCACGGCTACCATCCGCCGATGCAGGTCTTCCGGCGCGGCGACACCGGCCCGGTCGTGGCCGAGATCCGCGACAAGCTCACCCGGCTGGGCCTGCCGAGCGGCGAGCCCGGGTCCCACGACAGCTTCGACGAGCTGACCGACCGAGCGGTCCGGGCCTTCCAGCAGCGCCGGGGGCTGCGGGTCGACGGCGTTGTGGGTCCGGAGACCTACCGCGGCCTCGACGAGGCGCACTGGCGTCTAGGTGACAGATTGCTGTCTTTCACCGCCGGCCACCCCTACGTCGGAGACGACGTGGCGGTACTCCAGCAACGGCTGCTCGACATGGGGTTCGACCCCGGCCGCTGCGACGGCATCTTCGGCAGGCAGACCGAGACCTCGCTGCGCGAGTTCCAGCGCAACGTCGGGCTCGTGCCCGACGGCACCGTCGGCCCGCAGACGCTCAAGGCTCTGGACATGCTGCGCCGCACGGTCACGGGCGGTTCGCCGTCCGAACGCCGGGAGGAGGAGCGGCTCATGCGCGGCGGCGGGGCACTGTCCGGCCGCACCGTCCTGCTCGATCCGGGCCACGGTGGCGAGGACCTCGGCGCCTACGCCCACGACCTCTCCGAGTCCGACGTCGTCTTCGATCTGGCCACTCGGATCGAGGGCCGGCTCGGTCCGCTCGGCGTGCTCACCTTGCTGACCCGCGGGCCCGACTCGTGTCCCGACGACGCCCAGCGGGCGACATTCGCCAACGACACCGGCGCCGACCTGCTCCTCTCGCTGCATGCCGACGCGGCGCAAAGTGCCCGACCGGCCGGGGTGTCGACGTACTTCTACGGCGCGGAGCTGCCCGGGCGCGTCATCAGCTCAGCCGTCGGCGAGCGGCTGGCCACCCTCATCCAGCACGAGGTCGTCGCTCGCACCGACCTGACCGACTGCCGGGTGCACCCGAAGGCCTGGCAGCTGCTCCGGATGACGCGGATGCCCGCGATCCGCCTCGACGTCGGCTACCTGACCAACGAGCACGACGCCACCCGGCTGGGTTCCCCCGCCTTTCGCGACGTCGTCGCCGAGGCCGTGGTCGCGGCCGTGCAGCGGCTCTACCTGCCGGGTGGGGGAGATGTGTCCGAAGGGCAGTTTCGGATCCCCGCGCTGATCGGCTGAACAGAGCGCCGCCCATCAGACCGGTCGCCCATCAGACCGGTCGCAGCGCACCCTCCGGGCTCATCGAACCCAGCAGCCGCTCCAACGCGACCTCGACGTCCTCCCGCCAGGACGCGACGGTCTTGAGCTCCAGTCGCAGTCGCGGGAAGCGCGGGTGGGGTCGGACGGTCTTGAACCCCACGGCGAGCAGGTAGTCGGCCGGGATGACGCAGTGCCCGAGCCCCTGCCACTGCGCGTCGCCGTAAGCCTCGACAGCCTTGATGCCGCGCCGTGTCAGGTCCTTGGCGACACCCTGGACCAGCATCCGGGCAAGCCCGCCGCCGCCGAACTCCGGCAGCACCTCCGCGGTCATGAGCAGCGCCGCGTCGGCGCTCACCGGGCTGGTGGGAAACGCGACCGAGCGCGGGACGTAGGAGGCAGGCGCGAACATCACGAAGCCGGCGGGTACGCCGTCGACGTAAACGAGCTTGCCGCAGCTGCCCCACTCGAGCAGCGCCGCGGAGACCCAGGCTTCCTTCTCCAGCTCGGTGTCACCGGTCTCGGCAGCACGCGCGCCGGCGACCGGGTCGAGCTCCCAGAACACGCAGCGGCGACACCGCCGGGGCAGGTCGTCGAGGTTGTCCAGGGTGATGTTGACCAGGCGTCGGGTCATCGATCACCCCCGGTTGCGCGCACTGTCGCCACCCTCCAACGAAAGCCCGGAGGATCGTAACGCCCCAACGAGTCTCGCTCCAGGTGACGAAGCGGAAAAATCAGGCGCGTTGCGGCCCGGACTGCCCGATAGGCTGGCCGGCGTGGATCTCCGCCAGTCCGACAAGCTCGCGCACGTCGCCTATGACGTCCGCGGACCGGTACTGGCCGAGGCCATGCGCCTCGAGGCCGAGGGTCACCGCATCCTGCGCCTCAACATCGGCAACCCGGCGCCGTTCGGGTTCGACGCTCCCGACGAGATCGTGGCCGACATGGCCCGCAGCCTCGCGACCGCCCAGGGCTACAGCGACTCCCAGGGCATCTTGCCGGCCCGGCGGGCCGTCGTGCAGTACCACCAGGGCAAGGGTGTCCACGACATCGACGTCGACGACGTCTGGCTCGGCAACGGGGTCTCGGAGCTGATCACCATGACGCTCCAAGCCTTGCTCAACGACGGGGACGAGGTGCTGATCCCGGCGCCTGACTATCCGCTCTGGACCGCGATCACGACGCTGTGCGGCGGCCGGGCGGTCCACTACCTGTGCGATGAGCAGAGCGACTGGTTGCCCGACCTCGACGACCTGCGATCGAAGATCACCGACCGAACCAAGGCACTCGTCGTCATCAACCCCAACAACCCGACCGGCGCGGTCTACCCGCGCACCGTGCTGGAGCAGCTCGTCGCGGTCGCCCGCGAGCACGGGCTGCTGTTGCTGGCCGACGAGATCTACGACCAGATCCTCTACGACGACACCGAGCACGTTGCCGTCGGTGCGCTGGCGCCGGACCTGCTGTGCCTCACGTTCAACGGATTGTCCAAGTCCTACCGAGTTGCCGGGTATCGGGCCGGATGGGCGGTGGTGTCCGGTCCGCGGGCCCACGCCAAGAACTTCCTGGAGGGGCTGACCCTCCTCGCGAACATGCGGCTGTGCCCGAACGTCCCGGCCCAGTACGGCATCCAGGCCGCCCTCGGTGGGCCGCGCGATATCAGCGACCTCGTCCTGCCGGGCGGTCGACTGCACGAGCAGCGCGACGCCGCGCACCGCCTGCTGAACGACATGCCCGGCGTGACGTGCACGCTGCCGAAAGGCGCCTTGTACGTGTTCCCGCGGCTCGACCCGGACGTCTACCCGATCGACGATGACGAGGCCTTCGTCGTCGACTTCCTTCGCCAGGAGCACGTCATGATCGGCCACGGGAGCGGGTTCAACTGGCCGACCCCGGACCACCTGCGGATCGTGACGCTGCCTGCCGTCGACGAGCTGAGCGACGCCCTCGGGCGCCTCGGGCGCTTCCTGGCGAGGTACCGCGCGAGCACCTGACCCTCGGCGGGATCAGTGCCCGTCGTGGCCCTGGTCGTGATGGCCCTCGTGCCCCTGGTCGTGGTGGCCCTCGTGCCCTTGGTCGTGCTGCTGGTGCTGGTCGCCGGCCGGCGCCTGGGCGTCCCCGGCGTCAGCCGGGGCGCCGTCGGCGGGGGGTCGTTGGAGCGCGGCGGCCCCCCCGTCTCCCGACCGCAGCAGGCCCGCCGCCTCGGGCGCGATCGACGCGACGATGCGTTCGAGGTCGTCAATGGAGGCGAACTCGATCACGAGCTTGCCCCGCCGGCGACCGATGTCGATCGTCACCCGGGTCTCGAGCGACTCGGACAAGAGCTCGGCCAGGGCACCCACCGCCGGAGCGACTGGACGCCGGGCCCGGGCAGCCCGGGTAACCTGCTCCGGCTTGCCGCCGACAGCGACGATCTCCTCGGTCGCCCGTACCGACAGGCCCTCGGCCACGATCCGAGCCGCCAGCCGCTCCTGCTCCTCGGACTCCGAGAGACCGAGCAGGGCGCGGGCATGCCCGGCGCTGAGCACCCCCGCGGCCACCCGCCGCTGGACGGTGGGACTCAGGTTGAGCAGCCGCAGCGTGTTGGTCACGTGCGAACGGGACCGGCCGACGCGATCGGCGAGCTCCTCATGCGTCGCGCCGAACTCCTCGAGCAGCTGCTGGTAGGCCGCCGCCTCCTCCAGCGCATTGAGCTCCTGGCGGTGCAGGTTCTCCAGCAGGGCGTCGCGGAGCAGCGCGTCGTCGGCGGTCTCTCGCACGATCGCGGGAATCAGCGCCAGCCCGGCTTCCCGGCAGGCGCGCAGCCGGCGCTCGCCCATGATCAGCTGGTAGCGGCCCGGCTCGATCTCGCGGACGACGACAGGTTGCAGCACCCCGACCTCGCGGACGCTCGTCACGAGCTCGGCGAGCGACTCGGGGTCGAAGACCTCCCGCGGCTGGCGCGGATTGGGCTCGATGCTGTCGAGGGGCAGCTCGTCGAAATGCGCACCGGCTACCACGTTCTCCGCAGGACCGGTGGGGATGAGGGCTCCGAGTCCCCGCCCGAGCCCCCCGCGTCGTACGTTCACTCTGCGCTCCGTTCCTCTGCTGGGCGAGCGGGTTCTGCGTCCTGAGGGGCCGCCGGTCTCGCGTTGGTGTCGCCGAGCTCGGCCGCCGAGCGCTCCGCCAGCTCGCGGGCCGCGTCGACATAGGCGATGGCACCGCGCGAGGCAGGATCGTAGGTCATGACCGACTGGCCGTAACCGGGTGCCTCGGAGATGCGGACGCTGCGGGGAATCGTCGCCCCCAGCACCAGGTCGCCGAAGTGGGTGCGGACCTCGCGGGCGACCTGCTCGGCAAGCCGGGTGCGCCCGTCGTACATGGTGAGCAGGATCGTCGACACGTGCAGCTTGGGGTTGAGGTGGGCGCGCACCAGCTCGATGTTGCGCAGCAGCTGGCTCAGCCCCTCCAGTGCGTAGAACTCGCACTGGATCGGGATGAGCACCTCCTCCGAGGCGACGAGTGCGTTCACGGTCAGCAGACCCAGTGACGGCGGGCAGTCGACGAGGACGAAGTCGTAGGGCTCCGCGATCGCCGCCAGCGCCTTGTTGAGCCGCGACTCCCGCGCGACGACCGACACGAGCTCGATCTCGGCCCCCGCAAGGTCGATGGTGGCGGGCACACACCACAGTCCGGGCAGGTCCCGTACCGGTACGGCGACGGCGTCCAAGGACTCCCCGCCGATCAGGACGTTGTAGACGGATGGGGCGCCGCTGCGGTGGTCGACACCGAACGCCGTCGAGGCATTGCCCTGCGGATCGAGGTCGATCACCAGAACCCGTTCGCCGTGTTGGGCCAGCGCCGCCGCAAGGTTGACGGTGCTCGTCGTCTTGCCGACGCCACCCTTCTGGTTGGCAATGCCCAGCACCCGCTGCCGGTCGGGACGGGGCCAAGGCTCGCTCCGACGCGGCGGCGCCGCGGGGGCGTGGCTCGCGATGGGGGGGTCGTCGACGTCCGCCAGCTCCGGCTCCTCCGGCCCCGTTTCACGTGAAACACCCGGGGTCATGGGCGGAAGCGCCGGCGCCGCGCGGCCCGTTTCACGTGAAACAGCGTCCGCGAGGTCGTCTCGTACGGCGGCGGCGAGCGGGAACTCCTCGTCAGCGGAGGCAGTTGCGGCGCGCGGAACCGCGGCCGAGTCTCCCGTCCCCCCCGCACCCAGCGGCCAGCCAAGCGCCGGCGTGGGTCCTTCGGTCGTCATGGGCCACCCCAGTCCGCTGCTCAGCGCGTTCACCGCCCGTCGTCCTCGGTCGTCCCGGCACGGTCGATGCGCACGATCGTGGTCGCCAACTCAGCCGTCCCGACGGCGAACAGCACCACCCGGGAACCCGGCCATTGTCGCAGCATCGGGGCCGCTGTGCCGATCTCCGCAGCAGCCGATTCGCCTTTGAGTGCCAATACCGTCCCGCCCGGCTTCACCAACGGAAGCAGCCAGGGGATGAGCTTTGCCAGCGGCGCGAGGGCGCGCGCGACGACGACGTCCGCGCTGCCCGGAGGTAGCTCGGTCGCTCGGGCGCGTACCACCTGGATCGGCACGCCGAGTCGATCGACGACCTCGCGGAGAAAGGTCTCCCGGCGAAGCATGGGCTCGGCCAGGGTCACGGAAAGGTCCGGCCGGGTCAGCCACAGCGGGATTCCCGGCAGCCCGGCGCCGCTGCCGACGTCGAGCACCGCCGCGCCCGCGGGGACATAAGGTGCGAGCATCGCCGAGTTGAGCAGGTGCCGGTTCCAGATGCGGCTCACCTCACGCGGTCCGATGAGGCCCCGAA
>JAVEEE010000283.1 GCA_030840615.1 Frankiaceae bacterium
CGAGTGCCTGGTGGATCCCGTCACGCAGGACTACGTGTTCCTGGAGATGAACACGCGCCTGCAGGTCGAACACCCGGTGACCGAGCTCGTCACCGGCGTCGACCTCGTCGAGGAGCAGCTCCGCATCGCGGCGGGGGATCCGCCGGCGGCCGACCTCGACGCGGTCGAGCCGACGGGGCATGCCATCGAGCTACGCGTCTATGCCGAGGACCCCAAGCGTTTCCTGCCCTCGCCGGGAACCATCGACCGGTGGGACGAGCCGACCGGCGAGGGTGTCCGCGTCGACGCCGGCTACGCGGCCGGCAACACCGTCACGCCCTTTTACGACCCGCTTCTGGCGAAGCTGTGCGTGGTCGCCGCCGACCGTGACTCGGCCCTCGAGCGTGCCCGTGGCGCTGTCGCGGCGTTCCACATCGAAGGCCTCAAGACCAATCTTGCGTTCTTCGCGGAGCTGCTCGCCGACGACACCTTCTGCCGCGGCGACTACGACACCGGGCTCATCGAGCGGATGCGCCGTTGATCAACGCGTTGTTCGGGGTGCTGCTGCTCCTGGCGATCGTGCTGGTGGTGGCCCTCGCCTACGTGGTGTCGCGCTCGAAATCGGTGGACCGTCAGCCTGGGCAGACCGACCACCTGACCGACGAGGTGGTGACAGGTCTGCTGGGAGAGCTGCGGAAGTGGCAGGCCGAGGCGGCGCACTGGAAGGCGACCGCCGAACGGCTGCAGCGCGAGCTAGACCAACGTCAGTGATTGGATAGCGGCATGGTCGAAGAAGTTCGCGCCGAGATGGTGGCCAACGTCTGGAAGGTCGTCGTCGCGGCCGGCGACAGCGTCGCCGACGGGGACACGCTGGTCATCCTCGAGTCCATGAAGATGGAGATCCCCGTCCTCGCCGAGAGCGCGGGCACGGTTCAGGAGCTCCGCGTGAACGAGGGCGATGTGGTCCAAGAGGGTGACGTCATCGCCGTTATCGGGTAGCCCATTGGGCTATTCGGCGTACTGATTCGCCCGGCTGGGTCAAGACCGCCTCTACAGCGGCCGAACTATCCATCGTGACCTCGACTTTGACGATCGAGCCGTTCCTGCGTGCACTGGTCGAGTGCGGTGGGTCCGACCTGCACTGCAAGGTCGGCTCCCCGCCTCGCGTCCGCATCGACGGCCGACTTCGCAAGCTGCAGACCCGCGACCTCACCGCTGCCGACACCGAACAGATGGTGCGCGAGGTCCTGCGTGCCGACCTCGTCGAGGAGTTCGAGCGCAGCAACGAGGCCGACTTCGCCTACTCCCTCGCGGGCGTGGGCCGGTTCCGCGTCAACGCCTTCCGGTCCCGCGGGTCGGCCGGCCTGGTCTTCCGCCGCGTCTCGGTGGGCGCGATCCCGCTGGACGAGCTGGGGCTGCCCCCGGTCATCGCCAACCTGGCACTCGAGCCGCGCGGCCTCGTGCTGGTCACCGGTCCGACGGGCTCCGGCAAGACCACGACCCTGGCGGGCATGGTCGACCACATCAACTCCAACCGCGAAACGCATGTCGTCACGATCGAGGACCCCATCGAGGTGCTCCACTTCGACAAGCTCGCGATGATCAACCAGCGCGAGGTCCGGGTCGACACCGAGGACTTCTCCACCGCGCTCCGCGCGGCGATGCGGCAGGACCCCGACGTGATCCTCGTCGGCGAGATGCGTGACGTCGAGACGGTGCGCGCCGCGCTCGCCGCCGCCGAGACCGGCCACTTCGTCATGTCGACGTTGCACACGACCGACGCGCAAGAGACCGTGAACCGCGTCATCGACTTCTTCCCGCCGCACGAGCAGAAGCAGGTGCGGCTGTCCCTCGCCAGCGCGCTGCGCGGCATCATCTGCCAGCGTCTCGTCCCGCGAGCTGACGGCGAAGGCCGCTGCGTCGCCATGGAGGTCTGTGTCAACACGGGCCGCGTGGCCGAGTCGATCGCGGACCCGGACAAGACGTCGAGCATGACCGGGCTGATCGCCGACGGCGGCTTCTACGGGATGCAGACCTTCGACCAGCACCTCGTCGCGCTCATTCGCGACGGCGTCATCACCCTCGACGCGGCCATGGCCGCCTCCACCAACCCGCACGACCTCACGGTCGAGCTGCGGCGCCTCGGCCTGGTCGCCTGACCAGACCGGTGCGATCCGGGCGGCCCTGAGCCTGGCGGGTGGACACGGCAGCGCCTTGATCCGTAGGCTCATCGCGCCCACGACAAACGACGCCTGGCCGGTGTCGCCAAATCCTGCCCCCGGCCGTCACCTGGCGCGAGCAGACCGGCAGGAGCTGGGGAACCCAAGTACTACGGCCGTGACCGAGCATCGTCAGGGCCTTGGGGTGAAGCCACCGACGTGGTGGCCGGGCAGAGTCCTCCGCCCGAACCCGACAGCTGACCCCGCCGGCGCCGGAGGACAACGCTGTGCGGGTTCGCTCGTTCCTCAGTCCTGCCCCGCAGTCGTCGCGACTGCTGCCCGTGCTCTTGATGCTCGCCGTGGTCCTCCCGCTGGCGCTGGTCGTCTCGGGGGAGACCGCCGCTGCCGGTGGCCCCTTCGGCGTCACCCAGGTCCGGGTCGTCGCGCCCACCAGCGTCACCCGCGGAGCCCCGGCGCAGATCCGGGCCCAGCTCACCGCGCACGGCCTGCCGTTGACCGGCCGCGACCTGCAGTTCGTGTCCCGGCCCGTCGGCGCGACGGCATGGCAGCCGCTCGGCACCAGCCGCACCGGGTTCGCCGGCTGGGCCGCCCTGACGGTGCGGTCGGTCGGTCACCCGACCCAGATCGGTGCCCGCTACGCCGGAGTCCGCGGCCTGGCCGCATCCGGCGTGACGTCGGCCACCGTGCACGTCATCGACATCAAGGCCGCGGTGCCGCACCGCGTCCGCTACAACGCCGCCACCCGCCTCGCCGGTCACCTGATGCAGGACGGTCACGGCATCGGTGCGCAACCCGTGCACTTCATGTTCCGGCAGTCCGCGCGCGACCGCTGGCACGCGCCGCGCTGGGCCCGGGCCAACGAGACGGGTTGGGCGCGGGTCTCCGGCCGGTTCCATCGCACCTTCCAGGTCAGCATGCGGTTCGAGGGTGGACATGGCCTAGCCCCGTCGCCGACGGCCATCGCCACCGTCCGTGTGTTCAAGCCCGCGCCGAAGCCGACGTTCCGCTTCCCCTTCCTGCATCCGTCACTGGCGGTTTCGGCCACCGGCTGGACGCAGGACGACGGTGTCGACATCGGCACCGACGGCAACGTCTGCGGTTCGGCGGCGATCCTCGTCGCCGTCGGGGACGGCGTCGTCGTCCAGGAGGGCATCGACGGTTTCGGACCCACCGCCCCGGTGCTGCGGATGAGCAACGGACCGTTTGCCGGGCGTTACGTCTACTACGGTCATACCGGACATGACTATGTCCGCGTCGGAGAGCACGTCACGATGGGACAGCGGATCAGCCAGATCGGTTGTGGCCAGGTCGGCATCTCCGCCGGTCCGCACCTCGAGATCGGCGTCGGGGTGTCCGGCGGACCCACCTGCTGCCCCGCCTACCACGCAACGAGTGCGGAGATGCTCCGCCAGCTGGTGGCGTCAGCCGGCTGAGCCCCGGCCGCGGTGGTCGCCCCGACGCAGCGCGCTGCTGCCAGCCACGCTCATGATCGCCTTCGTCGCCGGCTGCAGCTCCTCGCAACCGCAGGCGCACCGTCCGACGGTTACGACGACACCACCGCCACCTACCGTCGCGCCTTCGACACCGTCGCACGCCCCGGTCCCGCACCGGCCGCGGGTGCCCGTGCTGAAACCGCCGTCGGACCGGCGTCTGCTGACGCTCGTGAAGACCATCGGGGGACCGATCTCGCCGAAGTCCGTCGGCGTATCGCGTCGCGGACTCGTCTTCGCGCAGAACATGATGTATCGCCACACCGTCACCGTCTACGGCCGCGACGGACGGCTCGTGAAGACCATCCCGGACACCGTGCACCTGTCGGCGTACGGCATCGAGGGTCATCCCGGCATCTCCAACGGCGCGCCGGTCGAGGTGGCGTTCGATCCCGACGGCCGCTACGCCTATGTCTCCAACTACTCGATGTACGGCGCGGGCTTCGGCCCCGAAGGCAGCGATGTCTGCACGCCCGAGTCGGCCGCCGCCGGCGGGGTGTCGCCGAGCTTCGTCTATCGCATCGGGCTGCGCTCGTTGCGGGTCGACGCGGTCTATCCGGTCGGTCGGGTGCCCAAGTACGTCGCGGTGACGCCGGACCGCAAGTTCCTGCTCGTGAGCAACTGGTGCTCCTACACGGTCAGCCTCGTACGGCTGTCGACCGGACGTGAGGTCAAGCAGGTGTATGTCGGCCCCTATCCCCGTGGCATCGTCGTGTCGCCCGACTCGCGCACCGCCTACGTGGGCGTGATGGGCAGCACGACAGTGGCCGCACTCGACCTGCGGTCGTTGCGGGTGAAGCGGTCGATCCCGGTGGGCGAGGGACCGAGACAGCTCGTCCTCGACCCGCGGGGTCGGTTCCTCTACGTCACGCTCAACGGCGAGGCGTCGGTCGTCAAGGTCGACCGCAGGACCGGCGACATCGTCGACCGGGTCGTGACGGGCCGCGATCCGCGGAGCATGGCGATCGCTCCCGACGGTCGCGCGCTTTACGTCGTCAACTACTACTCCGACACCGTGAGCGTGCTGCGCACCAGCGACTTGTCGCTCGTGCAGACCGTGTCCACCGACGACAACCCGATCGGCATCACTTACAACCGGTGGGGCAACCGGGTCTGGGTGGCGCTCTACAGCGGGCAGATCCTCGTGTTCGACGCACGCTGAGCTGTCTCGGCGGCGAGCCGAATTGCCAGCGGCATGTTACGTGCTCAGCCCACCGGAGCCGGGTTCAACGCAGGCACCGCGGTGGCCTCGTAGTCGTCGGCTGTCGTGGCGTCGTTGCCGGCCGGTGCGCGTGCGGCGCGGAGCAGCACGGTGAACGTCGTGGCCACGACGACGTTGAGCGCAAACGCGATCAGGGCGGCGTAGGCCTTGAAGTCCAGACCAAGGTAGGTCCAGTGATAGACGCTCGAGCCGAAGTGCGCCTGCGTGCCCGTCGCGTTGGGCGTCACATATGCCATCGCGATGCCGGTGCCGATGCCGACGGCCCACCCGGCGAGTAGCGCCCACCGGTGGAACCATCGCGTGTAGAGCCCGAACGCGATGGCCGGGAAAGTCTGCAGGATGAGGATGCCGCCGATGAGCTGGAAGTTCAGCGCGTAGTCGACCTTGAGGAACAGGATGATGAGCAACGCGCCGACCTTGACGAGCAGCGACACGATCTTGGCAACGGCAGCCTCGCGCGCCGGCGACGCGTTCGCGTCCTGGAACATGCCCCAGACGTTGCGGGTGAACAGGTTGGCGGCCGCGATCGACATGATGGCCGCGGGAACGAGCGCGCCGATGGCAATCGCGGCGAACCCGACACCGGCGAACCACGACGGGAACATCTGCCGGAACAGCAGCGGCACAGCGAGGTTGGCCTTGAGCCCTGTCTTGGGAACGACGACGTTTGCCGCCAGGGCCATGAAGCCGAGCAGAGCGATGAGCCCGAGCAACAACGAGTAGGCGGGCAGCGCGGCGGCGTTGCGACGAATGACGTTGCGGTCACGGGTCGCGAGCACGCCGGTGATCGAGTGCGGATACATGAACAACGCGAGTGCCGACCCCAGCGCGAGCGTCCAGTAGGCGCCGTAGCCCTTCCCGGCCGGGATGAACGACGCACCCGCGGCCGCGGCTTTCGGTGATGACAGCTTCTGCTGGGCCACATCGAAGATGTGTCCGAACCCCCCGAGGCGGGTCGGGATGTAGATGACCGCGACGAGAATCACGACGTAGATCAGCGTGTCCTTGACGAACGCGATCAGCGCGGGTGCGCGAAGGCCACTGGTGTAGGTGTAGGCAGCGAGGATCGCGAAAGCGATGGCCAGGGGCAGGTCCTTGGCCCAACCACTGCCGTGCACGCCCATCGCGGTGAGCACGGCCTCGATGCCGACGAGCTGCAATGCGATGTAAGGCATCGTCGCCACGATGCCAGTGACGGCGACAGCAAGCGCGAGTGTTCGGGAGTCGAAACGGCCGCGCACGAAGTCGGCCGGAGTCACATAGCCGTGCCGATGGGAGACCGACCACAGTCGCGGCATGAGGATGAAGATCAGCGGATAGACGATGATCGTGTAAGGGACGGCGAAGAAGCCGATGGCGCCTGCGCCGTAGAGCAGCGCAGGTACCGCGATGAACGTGTAAGCGGTGTAGAGATCGCCACCCAGCAGGAACCACGTCACGAAGCCACCGAAGCTCCGGCCGCCGAGTCCCCATTCGTCGAGATGCGCCAACGACTCGGCGCGACGCCAGCGCACCGCGGCGAAGCCGATGACGGTGACCAGTAGGAAGAGGCCGAGGAAGACGCCAAACGCGGTGCCGTCGAAGTTCATCGCACGCCCTCCCGACTGTGTCGCGGCGACGGTCCGCCCGGATAGGCCGGGTCGCCCTCGTCCTCGGGCGGTGCTGCCCGTCGCGGCGTCGTCATCACGTAGACGAAGGCCGTGATGCCGGAGGCAGCGATGACCCAGGCGAGCTGGTACCAGTAGAAGAACGGGAAGCCGAACAATCGCGGCTTGTCCCTGGCGTAGAGGGAGACCCACAAGGTCCCCACGAACGGAGCCAACAGCAGCAGATACAACACCCGACGCACCGGCTTCGCAGCCATGGCACACCTCCGCGCGGCGACCCTCCAGGTGTTTCCAGCCGAGCCCTCCGGCACACCCGGTTGGTGGCACTGATCTGCCCGCAGGGGGCGCCGGGCGCGACAATGGCCGGGTGCCCACGATGGACGAGCTGCTGGCGGAGCACGGCGTACCTGCCGTCGATGCCGACCATCTGCACCGGCTCGTCGCGGACTGGCAGCTCCTGGCGGACCTGTCGTTTGCCGATCTCATCCTCTTCGTGCCCAGCGCCGCCGATCGATTCGTCGCGGTGGCGCAGATGCGGCCGACCACGGGGCCGACCGCCTACCAGGACGACGTCGTGGGTCTGCATGCATCGGCGACCGACCGCCCGCAGCTCGCCCTCGCCTTTCTCGAGCGGAGGATCTGTCGCGAGGGCGATCCGGTGTGGCTCAGCGGGGTGCCGGTACGGGAGGAGGCGATCCCGGTCCTGCGCGGCGACACGGTCGTCGGGGTCGTCGCACGCGATACGAACCTCGCCGCGGCGCGCACACC
The DNA here is from genome assembly GCA_030840615.1 of Frankiaceae bacterium. Classification (GTDB taxonomy): domain Bacteria; phylum Actinomycetota; class Actinomycetes; order JAFAQI01; family JAFAQI01; genus JAFAQI01. Next base: position 7,247 of record JAVEEE010000283.1, read on the forward strand.
CAGCCGGCTCGAGATCGCCTACTTGCGCAGCGCGACCGAGCTGGCGCAGATGCTGTCCGAAGGCCGGTGGCCCTACCCGGGTGAGGCCGCCGACGACGGAAGCGGGCCGCGGGCGGGGGACGGGCTGGTCCGGCTGGATGCCGACGGAACGGTCGCCTATGCCAGCCCCAACGCCTTGTCTGCCTACCGCCGGCTCGGCCACCTCGGCGACCTGGTCGGTCTGCGTCTCGACGAGGTGACCCGCACGATCGCCCCTCGGGGCGCCACCTCACTCGACGAGCCCGTCGCCGTGGTGGCGACCGGCCGGTCGGCGCGGACGGGAGAGGTCGAGGCACGGGACGCCGTCGTACAGCTGCGGTCCATTCCGCTGCGGCCGGGTGGCGCGCACATCGGCGCGGTGATCCTGGTACGCGACGTCACCGAGCTACGCCGGCGGGAGCGGCAGCTGATCGGCAAGGACGCCACTATCCGCGAGATCCACCACCGGGTGAAGAACAACCTGCAGACGGTGGCGGCCCTACTGAGGCTGCAGGCGCGCCGGATGGCGGTGCCCGAGGCTCGGGCAGCCCTCGAGGAGTCGGTCCGCCGGGTGTCGTCGATCGCGGTGGTGCACGAGACGTTGTCCGGTGTGCTCGACGAGACGGTGCGCTTCGACGACATCGCCGATCGGATCGGCGTCATGGTCGCCGACGTCGCCGCCCAGGACAACGTGCGGCTGCGCCGCGACGGCAGCTTCGGGATGCTGCCGGCCGAGGTCGCGACCCCGATGGCCATGGTCGTGGCCGAGCTGTTGCAGAACGCCGTGGAGCACGGCTTCAGTGGTCGCGACGGTGGCGGGGTCGTCGAGGTCGTCGCCACCCGTCAGGAAGGTGGTGGCCTGCGCGTCGTCGTGCGGGACGACGGCCGCGGGCTGCCCGCGGGTTTCAGCCTCGAGAGCTCGCAGGGCCTGGGGCTGCAGATCGTCCGCACTCTCGTCGAGACCGAGCTGGGCGGTCGGCTGTCGGTGGCGGCTCGGCAGACCGGTGGAACCGAGGCGACGGTGGACGTGGGGCGGGTCGACGGGCCGGTGGGCCGCGGCTAGCGGATCAGCTGGATCCGGGCGGAGGTGGCGTTGTTGACGCCGGGGCTGCCCTCACCGTTGCCGCCCGTCAGCCATCGGACCAGAAGGACGAGTGCGGCGACGAGAGCGAGGAGGACGAGGCCGAACACGATCCGGAACCACCAGCGACCGGGCCGTGGCGAGCGGGGCTCAGCGGCGATCAGCGGCGGTCGGACGTAGTCCTCCGACGCCGGGCTCACGGTGCGGGGCCGAGCACGCTGACGGTCAGGCAGAGTGCAGGGCGCGGACGCTGCTGGTCTCACCGGTGCGAACGCCGTGTCGCTGCAGGGCGCGCCGCTCGTCCTCGGCGAGTCCACCCCAGACGCCGGCCTCCTGGTTGGTCTCCAATGACCATGACCGGCAGTCGTCGATGACCCGGCACTGCCGGCAGACCGCTTTGGCATCTTCGACCTGCAGCAGCGCGGGTCCGGTCGTGCCGATGGGAAAGAACAGCTCGGGGTCCTCGTCACGGCAGGCAGCCCGGTGGCGCCAGTCCATGCGTTCGTCCCTCCGTTCGGGGCGAGGCGGTGCCTCGCCGTCGGACACTGGGTCAGGGTGCCGGCGGCACCTTCCCCCGCCCCGAGAGGCGAGTCCGTCCACTTTGTGAACACTTTCACGAAGTCGTCCGAAACGGTAGCGAACCGAAGATCACCACCGTGCCGTCGCCGCGACGCTAGTGCTTCGGTCGGGGCTACGTCCAGGGACTTCGCTGTCGACGTTAGAACGCCGTTCGGCCGAGTGCAAGCACCTAGCAAGCACTTCAGGGCCCTCGCGGTGTCGACTTCGTCACACCGCTAG
>JAVEEE010000285.1 GCA_030840615.1 Frankiaceae bacterium
ACCGCATGGCCTGCAGGTCGTCGGCCAGCAGGCGCAGCTTGGCATCGCGCAGATCGGCCTGCACGACCTGCGCGCGCCGGGCCACCTCGGCCTGCTGGCCGAGCGGCTTGAGCTGACGTCGTAGCTCTGCCGTCAGGTCCTGCAGGCGATTGAGGTTGGCCTGCATCGCCTCGAGCTTGCGAAGAGCCTTCTCCTTGCGCTTGCGGTGCTTGAGAACACCGGCGGCCTCTTCGATGAACGCGCGCCGGTCCTCGGGTGAGGCGTGCAGCACCGCGTCGAGCTGCCCCTGCCCGACGATGACGTGCATCTCGCGACCGATGCCACTGTCGCTGAGCAGTTCCTGGACGTCGAGCAGCCGGCAGGCAGTGCCGTTGATCGCGTATTCCGAGCCGCCGTTGCGGAACATGATCCGCGAGATCGTGACCTCGGTGTAGTCGATCGGAAGCGCGCCGTCGGTGTTGTCGATCGTGAGCACGACCTCGGCACGACCGAGCGGCGGTCGACCCGCCGTGCCCGCGAAGATGACGTCTTCCATCTTGCCGCCGCGCAGGCTCTTGGCCCCCTGCTCGCCGAGCACCCACGCGATGGCGTCGACGACGTTCGACTTGCCCGAGCCGTTGGGACCCACGACGCACGTGATGCCCGGCTCGAATCGCAGCGTCGTCGACGACGCGAAGGACTTGAAGCCCCGCAGGGTGAGGCTCTTCAGGTGCACGGAACGCACTCCACGAAGAGAGGGGAACGGCGGGGAAGGCCGGACGCCACGCTAGCCGAGGTCCGGTCGGGAAGTGGCTCAACCACGCCGACCCGCCGCCTCAAACCCGGGAAATGAAAGGGGGCGCCCGTAGGCGCCCCGTCTTGGTGTTGCGAGTCTCAGGTGAGAGCCGGCTCCTGCTCGGCGATCATGTCAGGCACCGACAGCGAAAGCATGTCGTCGTCGACACGAAGCCCGTTGTTGAGAGCGGCGTTCGCCGCCTCCAGCCGTGCGACCTCATGCTCGAGATCACGGACGCGCTCACGCAAACGCCGCATCTCGGACATGACGCGCACGTCCGGTCCCACCCCTACATGACCGAACAGCGCCTTTGCCATGGTTGGCATTCCTCCGCAGTGAGGACAGGATCCGCTTGTCGCGGCGCGCGCGGACCGCCAGGTAGGGCGGGGAAGCGCGGTGACATCAGTGTCCGACGCCGACGCCCGACGGTCAAGAGTCAGATCACGATCGGGTCACGGCCTTGAGCGTGCCCTGCTCAAGAACAAACGGTCATCGCTGCACGAAACCGGACTCCACGCCGTGCGCTTCGCTCCATCGCTCGGTGACGCCGGTGACCCTCCCCGGGCTGCCCGGCCCGCCCAGCCGGGTCAGCAACTGCTCGCAGGCCTCGCGGCTGCCCTCGGCGACGACCTCGACCCGGCCGTCGTCGAGGTTGCGGGCCCAACCCGTCAGCCCGAGCTCGAGCGCACGGGCCCGGACCCACCACCGCATCCCCACGCCCTGCACGTTGCCCCGCACCCAGGCCGTCAGCCGCACCACCGCACTCTCAGGCACGTCGGCGGCCTCCCCGCCGATCACCATCGCGGGTGCCCTGTCACCATCGCGCGGCTCCGCCGCGGGGCGTGCGCTGACACCGGGGACAGCGGTACGACGACCGGTTCATGAAACGTTCTCGGCGGATCGCCGTGCCACACCTCGAGCAGGGCTCACCCTCCCGGCCGTAGACCGCGAGCGAACGATCGAACCAGCCACTCTCACCGTTGACGGCGACGTAGAGCGCGTCGAACGAGGTGCCGCCGGCGCGGATCGCGGCCCGGAGCACCGTGTCGACGGCGTCCAGCAGCCGCTCGACCTCGCCCCGGCGCAAGGTGTCGGTGCCGCGGGCGTAGTGCAGGCGCGCATGCCACAGTGCTTCGTCGGCGTAGATGTTGCCGATGCCCGACACGAGCGACTGGTCGAGCAGCGCGCGCTTGATGCCGGTACGCCGGGCTCGAAGGGCCGCGAAGAACCGGCCGCGGTCGAACGACGGCTCGAGCGGGTCGATGGCGATGTGCGCGATCGACCGTGGCACCGGACAGCCGGGCATTGGGACGACAGCGCCGTCGACGGTCTCGTCGAGGGCCAGCCCCCCGAACGTGCGCTGGTCGAGGAAGCGCAGCTCGGGGTCGCCGTCGGCGAAGCGGAATCTCGCGCGAAGATGCGGCGGATCGGCCAGCCCGGTGGCTACGGCGAGGAACTGCCCGCTCATGCCGAGGTGCGCGATCAGCACCTCGTTTCCGGCGCCTTCGGCGCTTGTCGCGGGGCCCCAACCCCGCTCCCCACTCCCCGGAGCGACCTCGGCGCTTGTCGCGGGGCCCCAACCCCGCTCCCCACTCCCCGAAGCGACCTCGGCGCTTGTCGCGGGGCCCCGTTTCCCGACGGGATCGCTCAGCGGCAGCCAGAGGTACTTGCCGCGGCGGCAGGCCGCGGCGATCTGCCGGCCGGCGAGCCTCGCCTCGAAGTCGCGTGGCCCGGGCGCGTGCCGGCGAACCGTCCTCGGACCGAACACCTCGACCGAGGTCAACGTCCGGCCCACGGCCCACCGCTCGAGCCCGGCCCGCACGGTCTCCACCTCGGGCAGCTCCGGCAAGGGCTAGTCCGCCGTCCCGTCGTCGCCGGGCTCGGCCGCCGTCGACAGGAGGGACGGCGCCTCGGTCGCCGACAGCACTGTCCAGGCTCGTTCAGCGGCCCGTTGCTCCGCCTCCTTCTTGCTCCGCCCCTCGCCCTCCCCCACCGGCTCGCCACCGACGATCGCGACGGCGTGGAACGCCTTCGCATGGTCCGGCCCGCTCTCGGTCACCTGGTAGTCGGGGACGCCGAGGGAGCGGCCGGCGGAGAGTTCCTGCAGCGACGTCTTCCAGTCGAGGCCTGCGCCCAGCCGGGCCGACTCGTCGAGCAGGTCGGCGAACAGCCGCAGCACGACGGCCCGGGCGGGCTCGGTGCCGAGGTCGAGATAGACGGCGCCGATCAACGCCTCAACGGCATCGGCGAGGATCGAGGACTTGTCACGGCCGCCGCTGGCCTCCTCGCCGCGCCCCAAACGGAGGTAGCGCCCGATGCCGAGGCAGCGGGCGACTTCGGCCAGCGCCCTCGAGTTCACGACTGCTGCCCGGAGCTTGGCGAGCTGGCCCTCGGGAAGTTCGGGATGGCGCCGGAAGAGCTCCTCGGTCACCACCAACCCGAGCACCGAGTCGCCCAGGAACTCCAGCCGCTCGTTGGTCGGAAGCCCACCGTTCTCGTAGGCGTAGGAGCGGTGGGTCACGGCCCGCTCGATCAGCTGCAGGTCGATGCCGCCGCCCAGCACCGCGACAAGTCCGGCAAGGTCCTCGCCGGTGCCCTCTCCGCCGGGCATCAGAGCCGCGCCAGCGCGTAGTCGACGGCGTCGCCGACGGTGGTCAGCGCCTCGAGGTCGGCGTCCGGGATGTGGAACCCGTTGCCGGCGACCGGCGCCAGGCTCTCCTCGACGATCTCGGCGACCTCGACGAGGGCGAGCGAGTCGGCGTCGAGAGCCTCGAAGGCGGTGCCGCGGTCGACGGTCGCCGGGTCGACCTCCAGCACCAGTGCGAGGGCGGCGCGCACGACGGCAAGGACGTCCTCGTCCGTGGGGCGGTCCGCGCGGGTCTGCACCGGCTCAGGCGTCGAATGCTCAGACGTCGACGACTTGGCGGTCGTTGTAGGTGCCACACACGGTGCAGGCGACATGCGGCAGCTTTGGCTGACGGCAACGCTTGCAGGCGACGAGCGAAGGTGCGGTCGCCTTCCACTGGGAACGGCGCGAGTGAGTGTTGCTACGCGACGTTCGGCGCTTCGGAACGGCCACGGGTCAGCTCCCCATCTCTGGTGATGCAGGTGAATCATCGGTAGTCAGGGCGCTCAGCGAGGCCCAGCGTGGGTCTGTCTCGTCGTGCGCGTGGCCGGGGTCGAGCTCTGCGACCCGCCCGCCGCAGCCGGGGCACAAGCCCGAGCAGTCATCCCGGCACACCGGGTTGAGCGGCAGGCTCAGCACCACGGTGTCACGGGCCACCGGCTCGAGGTCGATGAGGTCGCCCTCGAGCACGAGCGCCTCGTCCTCTGCCTCGGCCCGGTCGTACGCGAACAGCTCCTGGACATCGGCGACGACGGCGTCGCGAACCGGCTCCAGGCAACGCCCGCACTCGGCCGCGACCTCGGTGCGGATCGTCCCGGAGACGAGCACGCCGTCCATCACCGACTCGAGGCGCAGGTCGAGCTCGACGTCGGATCCGGTCGGCACCCGCACGAGCTCGAGAGTCCAGTCCGCCGGCGCGGGCACCGTGCGCTGGACGCGCCGCATCGACCCGGGGCGCCGGCCGAGCTCACGCGTGTCGAGCACGAGCGGGGCGCGCGGGTCCAGACGGGCACTGTGCCGAGCTGTGGACATGAGAAGGTCTTCACCGGTGGTGTCGAGGGCCGACCGGACAGTCTACGGAACGCCGGAGCAAACCCCCAAACCGCCAGGCCCCCACAGCAGCGCCCCCAGCAGCAGGACTCAGCCGGGAAGCGGTCCTTCGTCGAGGTCCGGGCTCGCCAGCGCATCGAGCTCGTGCCGACCGCTGATCTTGGCGCGCCCCTTCTCGACAGCCTGCAGCGTCTTGTGGAGCACGACCTCGAAGTTCGCGAGCTTGCTGTCCACGTAGTCGTCGATCTCGACCCGCATCCGATCGGCGTCGGCGCGAGCCGACCCGAGCACCTGCTCCGCCTCGCGCGTGGCCTCTCGCATGACGTCGGTGCGGGCGACCATTCTGGCGCGCTCGGCCTTCGCCGCTTCGATGATCCGCTGGGCCTCCTCGTGCCCCTCCGCAACCACAGCGCCCTTGTCGTCGATGACCCGCTGTGCGTCCGCGAGCTCGCTGGGCAGCAGTGCCCGGATCTCGTCGAGCTGGGCCTGCACCTCCGCCCGGTTGACGACGCACGACGCCGACATCGGCATCGCTCGGGCGTTGTCGATCAGCGCCGTCAGCTCGTCGAGCTTGGCGTGGACATCCACTGGGGGCCTTCCGGTCGAGTGCGGTACGCCGACGGCTCAGCTGCCGAGCTTGACCCGGAGCTGTTGCAGCACCGGGTCCGGAACGAGCCCGGAGACGTCCCCGCCGA
>JAVEEE010000322.1 GCA_030840615.1 Frankiaceae bacterium
GAGCCCGACGAGCTCGAGCAGCTCGACGACCCGGGCACGGGTGCGCCGCTTGTCCCAGCCCAGCAGCTGCGGCACCGTCGCGACGTTGTCCGCGACGGTCTGATGGGGAAACAGGCCGACCTGCTGGATCACGTAGCCGATGCGACGGCGCAGCGCGACGCGGTCGACCTGGCTGATGTCGTCGCCGGCGAGGAAGATGCGCCCCGACGTCGGCTCCACCAGCCGGTTGACCATCCGCATCGTCGTCGTCTTGCCGCAGCCCGACGGGCCGACGAGAACGGCGATCTGGCCTTCCTCGACGTCGAGGGACAGCTCGGCGACGGCGACCGTGCCATCGGCGTACTGCTTGCGGACGTTGTCCAGCACGATCATCGACTGCTGCGGGTCGGTGCCGGTAGGTTGCACGGCGATGGTCCTCCCGGCTGCCGGCGACTGCCTGCTGCGCAATGCATGGATCTGCGGCAAGTACGTGTCGACCCGCAGGGACACCATCCTGGCGGATCTGCGACAACACGTCATTCTGACCGTCGTCGCAGTGGTGATCGGCTTCCTGCTGTCGGTGCCACTCACGCTGTTCGTACGCCGCTTCCGCCGCGCCGAGGGCGCGGTCATCGGCTTGACGAGCATCCTCTACGGCGTCCCGTCGGTCGCGCTGTTCGCGGTGCTCGTGCCGTTCACGGGCCTGACCGCGAGGACGGTGGAGATCGGCCTCGTCACCTACACCCTCGTCATCTTCGTGCGGAACAACCTGGCCGGGCTCGACGCGGTTCCGGCCGACGTGCGCGACGCGGCGCAAGGCATGGGGATGGGGTCGACACGCATGCTGCTGCGGGTCGAGCTGCCGTTGGCGCTGCCCGCCATCCTCGCCGGTTTCCGGGTGGCAACCGTGTCGACGGTCGCCCTGGTCACGGTCGGCGCGTTGGTCGGCACAGGGGGCCTGGGCCAGGAGCTCAACGACGCCTTCTCGAGCTACTTCAAAGCGGAGGCGCTGACCGCGTCGGTGCTGTGCGTGCTCCTTGCCGTCGTCGCGGACCTGCTGATCGTCGGCGTCGGCTGGTGGCTCACGCCGTGGCGTCGGGGGCGCCAGACATGAGCACGAAGACGTGAGCGCCTGGTCGCAGCTGGTCGACTACCTCACGACCGCTGCCAACTGGACCGGTCAGGCCGGCATCGTGCACCGGCTGGAGGAGCATGCTGCGCTCACCGGTGTGTCCGTCGCGATCGCCGCCGCCATCGCACTGCCCCTCGGGCTCACCCTCGGCCATCACGGTCGCGGCGGGACGCTGGCCATCAACATCACGAACGTCGGGCGCGCGATCCCGACCTTCGCCGTACTCACGTTGTTGACGCTGAGCCCGGTCGGCATCGGCAACACCTCGACGGTCATCGCTTTGGTGCTCTTCGCGTTGCCGCCGCTCGTGACCAACTCCTACATCGGGCTGAGTGAAGTCGACGGGGAGGCGCGCGACGCGGCAAGAGGTATGGGTATGTCCGGATGGCAGCTGTTTCGCCGGGTCGAGCTGCCGCTGGGAATGCCGCTCATCATGGCCGGCGTACGGATCGCGACGGTCCAGGTCGTCGCGACCGCGACGATCGCCGCTCTGGTCGGGGCCGGTGGACTGGGCCGGCTGATCACCGATGGGCTGTCGAGCCACAACCAGGGCCAGCTGCTGGCCGGCGCAGTGGTCGTAGCCGTCCTGGCGCTGATCGTCGAGACCACGCTGGCACTGGTCCAACGCCGGGTCGACCCGCTGCGCCGGCTACGGTCGATCGCCGCGTCGCGGGCGGTCGACGTCACCTAACGGTGACTTGCCTACGGACGTCTGGTGTGGTGGTGTCGCAACCAGCGGGTCACGCGGCTCGCCAGACACGCGTGCCGAGCCATCGGCGCGGGACACAGAAGGCGAGCACCCCTTGACGCAGCGACGAATTCTCACGGCTCTGCCGGCTCTGGCACTCGGCGCTGTGCTCGCCGCCTGTGGAGGCAGCAGCTCGGGTGGCACGCCGGCGCCCGCCGGCAGCAGCGGTGGCGGGGCATCGGGATCGTTGACGGTGGGAGCGGCCGGCTTCACCGAGAGCAACGTGCTGGCCCAGATGTACGCCGACCTGCTCGAGAAGGCGGGTTTCACCGTCAGCATCAAGACGGTGGCGAGCCAGGAGATCTTCCAGAGCTCGCTCGAGAAGGGCACGATCGCCGTCGTTCCGGAGTATGCGGCGACCTACGCGAACTCGCTGCAGACCGAGGTGACGGGCACCCAATCGCCAACCGCGGCGAGCCCCGACCTTCAGACGACGCTGACCAACCTCGAGAAGTACGCGAAGAAGAAGGGGCTGACGCACCTCGACCCGGCGAACGCCGTCGACCAGAACGCCTTCGCCGTGACCACGGACTACGCCAGCCAGCACCACCTCACCACGCTGTCCGACCTCGGAGCTTCCGGGCTGAGCGTCAAGCTGGCAGCGACGGCCGAGTGCTCGGCCCGCCCGTTCTGCAAGCCGGGTCTGGAGCAGACCTACAAGATCAAGATCGGCAGCATCCTGCCGCTGGGGTTCGACACGTTGCCGGTCAAGCAGGCGGTCAAGAGCGGCAAGGCGCAGCTCGGCCTGGTGGCCACGACCGACGCGACACTGGCCAGCTTCGGGCTCGTCGTGCTCACCGACGACAAGCACCTGCAGAACGCCGACAACCTGATCCCGATCGTCAACGCGTCGGTGCTGCAGCAGCACCCCGAGATCGCGACGGCGATCAACCCGCTCGCCCAGCTCCTGACGACGGCTGACCTCGGCAACCTGGACAAGCAGGTCGACGTCGAGCGCAAGACCGTCAAAGACGTCGCGCAGGCCTACCTGCAGTCGAAAGGCTTGCTCTAGTCATAGAGCGGGGTGCGGGCTGCCCAGTCCGTGTAGTCAGCCGGGGAGGAGCTCGCCGGCTTCGATCCACTCGTCGATGACGTTGCCGGGTGGGGCGAGCGGGCAGGCCCAACGCTCGTCGTAGGCGCACGACGGGTTGTAGGCGAAGTTGAGGTCGACGACCAACGTGCCGCTACCGGTGGCGGGGTCGATGTCACCGCCGAGGTCGGCGCCTTTCACGGTGTCGAGGACGTAGCGGCCACCGCCGTAGGTCGCCGGGTCGGTGTCGCGGACGGGTAGCCACACCCCGCCGCCGTAGGACGCCAACCACCAGACGTCGAGCGACCCGAGGTCGCCGAGCTGCACCCGACCGATGCGCTCGAAGGGCACGACACCGTCGGTCGCGGTCGGGATCTCGATCCGCAGTGGTTCGAGGCCGATCTCGACGTCCGGCTCGAAACGCAGGCTCGGGTTGTAGTCGGCGTAACGCAAAACGGTGCCGGCAGCCGCCGCCGACTGCGGATGCGTCGAGAACAGCTGGCCGCGGGCGAACCGCCAGCGGTTGTGGGCCTCGGCCGGGTCAGTGGCCGCGCGGATGTCCGCGTAGAGCGCGGCGACGCGGCGCCGCCAGTCGAGCAGGTCGAGCGTCATCGTCGCTAGCCGACCATGTCGGCGAACGCCTTCAGGTGGTCGGGGTCGCGCAGACCGCCGGCGAGGATCGTCGTCACCGGGCTCGCCCGCCACAGCTCGAGGCGTTCGCGGATGCGGTCCAGCGGGCCGCACAGGGCGATGCCGTCGGCCAGGTCGTCCGGGACGGCTTTCATCGCGGCCTCGCGGTCACCGCCGAGGAACAGCTGCTGCACCTCCGCCGCCGCGTCGTCATAGCCCATCCGGCCGATCACGTTGAGATGGAAGTTGAGGTTTGCCGCGCCCATACCGCCGATGTAGAACGCCAATGTCCACTTCACGAACTCGATGGCCGCGGCGACATCGTCGTTGACCACTACCGTCACCGGGCAGCACACCTGGAACCCGTCCGGCGCCCCGGACAGGGCCTCTGCGTAGACGTCACCGGCGCGCTCCACGTGGTAGAAGATCGGCAGCCAGCCGTCCGCGACCTCGGTGGCGAGCGCCACGTTCTTGGGACCCTCTGCGCCGAGCAGCACGGGGATGCGGTCACGCACCGGGTGCAGGGTCAGCTTGATCGGCTTGCCGAGCCCGGTCCCACCCGGATAGGGCAGCGGGTAGTGCTCGCTGTCACTGGTCACGACGTCGCGCCGCCAGACCGAACGCAGGATGTCGACGTAGTCGCGGGTCCGGGCCAGCGGCTTCGGGAACGGTACGCCGTACCAGCCCTCGACCACCTGCGGTCCGGAGACACCGAGGCCGAGCGTCAGCCGGCCACCCGACAACGCGTCGAGCGTCGCCGCGGTCATCGCCGTGGCCGCCGGTGTGCGGGCAGACAGCTGCACGAGCCCGGTGCCGAGCTTGATGCGGGTGGTGCGGGCGGCGTACCAGGTGAGCGGCGTGAACGCATCCGATCCGTAGGCCTCGGCAGTCCAGACGGAGTCGAAGCCGCAGTCCTCCGCGGCGAGCACGGTCTCGGTCGCGTCGTCGGGGTTGGCTCCCCAGTAGCCGAGCATGAGGCCGGTCTTGAGGTCGGCGGTCACGGCGTCTCCCGGATCATCGGGGCCTCGTCATCGGGGCAGGCCGAGGATGCGTTCACCGATGACGTTGTGCAGCACCTCGCTGGTGCCACCGGCGATGGTCAGCGCACGGTTGGCGAGGAACCGGCGAAGCACCGACCCCGCCTCGCCTTCGGCGGTCACCGCAGCCGGGCCGAGCAGGTCGAGTGCGAGCTCCGCGGCGTCCTGCCGAAGGTGCATTCCGACCAGCTTGCGCACGCTCGACGCGGCTCCGGGGTCGGTGCCCGAGACGCGGGCCAGCGTCGCCCGCACCCCGAGCATGGCGTCGGCCTGCGCGAGGCACACGAGCTCGCCCACCCGGGCAAGCGCGACCGGGTCGTCGGGCTCCGCGGAGTGCTGCAAGGCGGCGAGCAGCTCCTCGACGCCCGACGGGAACGCGGCGCCACTGCTCATCGCAACGCGTTCGTTCGCGAGCGTGGTGCGGGCCAGCCGCCAGCCGTCGTCGACGTCGCCGACCACGCAGTCGTCGGGGACGAAGACGTCGGTCAGGAAGATCTCGTTGAACAGCGCCTCTCCGGTCAGCTCGCGCAGCGGCCGAACGTCGAGGCCCGGCGACTTCATGTCGACGAGGAAGTAGGTGATGCCGTCGTGCCGGCGCTCGCCCGACGACGTGCGGGCGAGGCAGATCGCCCAGTCGGCCGACCGCGCCCCGGAGGTCCATACCTTCTGGCCCGACAGCGACCAGCCACCCTCGACCCGCGCCGCCTTGGTCTGCAATGACGCGAGGTCGGAACCGGCGCCGGGCTCGCTGAACATCTGGCACCAGCTGATGTCGCCGTGCAACGTCGGGGGGACGAAGCGGGCCCGCTGCTCGTCGGTGCCGTATTGCAGGATCGTCGGCACTGCCCAGTTGCCGATCACCAGGTCGGGTCGCGTGACGCCGGCCGCGCGGAACTCCTCGTCGATGACGAGCTGCTCGACCGGACCTGCGCTGTGACCGTAGGGCGCCGGCCAGTGCGGCACGAGGTAGCCGGCGTCGGCGATCGCGATGCGGCGGCTCTTGTCGTCGAGCCCCTCGAGGGTCGCCAGCAGCGCCCGGACGTCGTCACGAACGGCGGTGACGTCGGCGGCGAGCTCTTCGGTGCGCAACGCGCGCATTCGCCGTACGCCGGTGG
>JAVEEE010000450.1 GCA_030840615.1 Frankiaceae bacterium
GTCATCTCTGTCGCGGCCACGTTGGCGAACATGCATCCGCAGACGTTGCGGCAGTACGACCGGCTGGGACTGGTGTCGCCGGGTCGCGCTGCGGGCCGCGGGCGTCGCTACTCCGCGCGCGACATCGTGCTACTGCGTGAGGTGCAACGCCTCTCGCAGGACGAGGGCATCAACCTGGCCGGCATCAAACGCATTCTCGAGCTCGAGGACCACGTCACCGCGCTACGGGCGCGGATCGCCGAGCTGCAGTCGGAGCTGGAGGCGGCAGTGGTCGAGATGGGCAGACGGGAGCAACAGGTGCACGCGTCCTACCGTCGCGATCTCGTGCAGGTCAGGCGGAGCGACGTGCTTCGGTGGCAGCCGCCCCGGCCTGACGCTGGATGAGAGACAACGAGACAGGACGTATGGCTGAATACAAGCTGACGACGAAGAGCCAAGAGGCGATCATCGACGCGCGTCATCGCGCGTCGGTCGCCGGGCATCCCTACGTCGAGCCGATCCACCTGTTGCTTGCGTTGCTGGCGCAGGTCGATGGCACCGCCCGGCCACTGCTGGCGGCCGTCGGCGCGTCACCTGACGCCCTGCAACGGGAGGCGCAGGCCGCGCTGGACCGGTTGCCACGCGCGAGTGGTCCCACCGTGGCCCAGCCGGGAGAGAGTCGCCCGGTCGTGGCTGCCATCAACGCAGCTGCGGCGGCAGCCGCCGACCGCGGCGACGAATACATCTCGACCGAGCACCTTGTCGTCGGCCTCGCCCGCGATGGTGGCACCGGAATGAGCGGGGTGACCGAGCTGCTCAACAACGCCGGCGCAACGCCCGAGGCGTTGACGGCCGCCTTCGACAAGGTGCGGGGCAGCAGTCGCCCGGTGACGACGCCGGAACCTGAGTCGACCTACCAGTCGCTCGAGAAGTACGGCGTCGACCTGACTGCAGCGGCGCGGGAGGGCGCGCTCGATCCGGTCATCGGCCGCGACGCCGAGATCCGTCGCGTGGTCCAAGTGCTGTCCCGGCGCACGAAGAACAACCCGGTCCTCATCGGAGAGCCCGGTGTCGGCAAGACGGCCGTCGTCGAAGGCCTTGCGCAGCGCATCGTCGCCGGCGATGTGCCGGAGTCGTTGCGCGGCAAGCGCTTGGTGGCACTTGACCTCGGGGCAATGGTCGCCGGCGCGAAGTATCGCGGCGAGTTCGAGGAGCGCCTCAAGGCGGTGCTCGACGAGATCCGCGAGAGCGACGGACAGGTCGTCACGTTCATCGACGAGATGCACACGATCGTCGGCGCGGGCGCGACCGGCGAAGGTGCGATGGACGCCGGCAACATGCTCAAACCGATGCTCGCCCGCGGTGAGCTGCGCATGATCGGCGCCACGACGCTCGACGAGTTTCGCCAGCACATCGAGAAGGACCCGGCGCTCGAGCGCCGCTTCCAGCCGGTGTTCGTCGGCGAGCCGTCGGTGGAGGACACGATCGCCATCCTGCGCGGGTTGAAGGGTCGCTACGAGGCGCATCACAAGGTCGAGATCTCCGACGCGGCGCTGGTCGCCGCCGCGACGCTTTCCAACCGCTACATCACGTCGCGTTTTCTGCCCGACAAGGCGATCGATTTGATCGACGAGGCGGCGTCCCGACTGCGGATGGAGATCGACTCGCGACCGGTCGAGATCGACGAGCTGCAGCGCGCGGTCGACCGGCTGAAGATGGAGGAGCTGGCCCTCGCGCAGGAAAGCGATGCTGCATCCAAGGACCGGCTGGAGAGGCTGCGCGCAGAGCTCGCCGACAAGTCCGAGCAGCTGGCAGCGCTGAACGCCCGATGGGAACGTGAGAAGGGCGGCCTCAACCGGGTCGGCGAGCTGAAGCAGCGGCTCGACGACCTCCACACGCAAATGGAACGCGCGCAACGCGACGGCGACCTCGAGACCGCCTCCCGGTTGCAATACGCCGACATCCCGGCCGCGGAGCGTGAGCTCGCCGAAGCGGCGGCACAAAGCGAAGGCGAGCAAGGCAGCGCACCGGCGATGGTGAAGGAAGAGGTCGGACCGGACGACATCGCCGAGGTCGTGGCCGCCTGGACCGGCATCCCCGCGGGTCGCCTGCTCGAAGGGGAGACCGCAAAACTGCTCCGCATGGAGGACGAGCTCTCCCGGCGCGTCGTGGGGCAGCCGGAGGCCGTTCGCGCGGTGTCCGACGCCGTTCGTCGCGCCCGCGCCGGCATCAGCGACCCGGACCGACCAACCGGCTCGTTTCTCTTCCTCGGACCGACAGGTGTCGGCAAGACCGAGCTGGCCAAGACGCTGGCGTCCTACCTGTTCGACGACGAGCGCGCCATGGTGCGCGTCGACATGAGCGAGTATGGCGAGAAGCACAGCGTCGCGCGGCTCGTCGGCGCCCCACCGGGTTACGTCGGCTACGACGAGGGCGGGCAGCTGACCGAGGCGGTGCGCCGCCGGCCCTACACCGTGATCCTGCTCGACGAGGTCGAGAAGGCGCACCCCGACGTGTTCGACGTGCTGTTGCAGGTGCTCGACGACGGCCGGCTGACCGACGGGCAGGGCCGCACCGTCGACTTCCGCAACACGATCCTCATCCTGACGTCCAACATCGGCTCAGCCATCTTCAGCGAGGACAGCATCAACGGCCCGACGCTGCCGCCGGAGCAGAAGCAGGAGGCAGCACTGCGAGCAGTTCGTGAGAACTTCAAGCCGGAGTTCATCAACCGTCTCGACGACATCGTCGTCTTCCACTCGCTCGGCACCGAGCAGCTCACGGCGATCGTCGACATCCAGATCAGCCGGCTCCAGCAGCGGCTGAAGGATCGACGGCTCACGCTGCACGTGACGGACGCGGCGCGGGAGTGGCTCGCACGGAACGGTTTCGATCCGGTCTACGGTGCGCGGCCGCTGCGCCGGCTCGTGCAGTCGGCGATCGGCGACTCCCTGGCGCGGGCACTGCTCGCGGGCGAGATCCGCGACGGGGACACCGTCACGGTCGACGTGACCGAGGATCGGTCGGGACTGAGCCTGTCGGCCGAGAGCCCCACAGCCGTCAGCCCCACCGCCGTCAGCCCCACAGCCGTTTAGCTGAGCCCCGCGCAGGCGCTACTGTCGCCGCGTGAGCGCCGCCCCAGATATGAGCGACAGTGACGAACTGCTGCAGCGGATCAAGGACGACGCCATAGTGCACGGCAAGGTCACGCTGAGCTCGGGTAAGGAGGCCGACTACTACGTCGACCTGCGCAGGGTGACCCTCGCCAGCAACGCGGCGCCCCTTGTCGGCCGGGTCATGCTGGAGCTGACGGCCGGGTGGGACTTCGACGCTGTCGGCGGCCTCACTCTCGGGGCCGATCCGGTGGCGACGGCGATGCTTCATGCCGCTGCTGCGGAGGGTCGCAGGCTCGACGCGTTCGTCGTCCGTAAGGAGGGCAAGGCACACGGCCTGCAGCGACGCATCGAGGGACCGGACGTGACCGGTCGGCGGGTGCTTGCCGTTGAGGACACCTCCACCACCGGTGGCTCCGTTCTCACGGCCGTCGAGGCGCTGCGCGAGGCAGGGGCAACTGTCGTCGGTGTCGCGGTCATCGTCGAGCGCGGCGCGGCCGGCGCAGTCGCCGCCGCCGGTCTCGACTACCGCGCCGCGTTCGGTCTCGACGACCTCGACCTCTGAGTTCCTTGTGCGCGCCTTCCCGTTCTTCTTCCTCGTGCTCATCCCGGTCGGCATCTACTTCGCCTACCGGAGCTGGAAGAACGAACAGAAGCGGCGCGAGCTGCTCATGCAGTGGTGCGCCAGCGGCGGCTACGAGTTCACCGCGCGCGACGACCAGTGGTGCAGCCGTTGGCCCGGGACGCCCTTTGGACAGGGCGACAACCGCGAGGCGCGCAACATCATCACGGGCAAGACCGCCGAGCAGTCCTTCGCCGCGTTCGACTACAGCTATGAGACGCACAGCTCTGACAGCAAGGGCAACCGCACGACGACAACTCATCGTTACGCCGTAACGGCAGTGCACCTGCCGGTCGGTCTACCGACGCTGCAGGTCACGCCGGAGAGCATCTTCAGCCGCATCGGCAATGTCCTCGGGCTCGACGACGTCGAGCTCGAAAGCGAGGACTTCAACCGGCGGTTCCGGGTGCATGCCGACGACCGAAAGTTCGCCAGCGATGTGTTGTCGCCGCGGACCATGCAGGCGCTGCTGAGCCGGCCGGAGATGAGCTGGCGGATAACCGGCGCCGACATCCTCAGCTGGCAAGACGGAAAACTTGCACCGGCCATCGTTCTCGCCCAGACATCCGGCCTGCAGACTGTGGTCGCGGGCATCCCGTCGTTCGTCTGGAAGGACCACTCGTGACCGCCCTCTGGATCGTCCTGGCCGTTGTCGTCGTCCTCGCGCTCGCGCTCGTCGTCTCGTACAACCGGTTCGTGCGCCAACGCAACCTCGTGCAGGAGTCCTGGCGGCAGGTCGACGTCGAGCTCAAGCGCCGGCATGACCTGATCCCCAACCTGATAGAGACCGTCAAGGGCTATGCCGCGCAGGAGCGCTCCGTTCTCACTGCGGTGACGCAGGCCCGGACGGCCGCGGTTCAGTCCCTGCAGGCGAGCAGCTCAGGGGTCGCCGAGCAGGCGCAAGCCGAGACGACATTGGGCCGCGCGCTCGGGGGCTTGTTCGCCGTGGCCGAGAACTACCCCGACCTGAAGAGCTCACAGAACTTCTTGGCCCTGCAACAGCAGCTCGCCGAGACCGAGGACCGAATCGCGGCCGGCCGGCGCTTCTACAACGGCAACGTGCGCGCTCTCAACACGCGGGTCGAGGCGTTCCCGTCGTCGATCGTCGCATCGTCCTTCCACTTCACCCGTGCGGAGTATTTCGAGCTCGACGATGCCGCCCAGCGCGAGCCGGTTGCTGTCGACTTCTCGTCGATCGGCCAGCCGCCTCAGACTCAGCCGCCACAGACCGGACAGTCGCCCTCGTAGTCGACAGGCAGCAACGCGCCGCACCGGCTCGAGACGCAGCGCAGCACGTCGGCGGACGCGTCGACGACGACGTCCTCGGCCCGCCGTTGCGCCGGGACGCTCAGCTCGGCCCGCCGTGGCCGGCGGCGCGCGGCCAGCCAGCGTTCGGCGGTGCGCCGCGCGAATGGCACGATGACGCACTCGCCGCCGGTCTCGACGATACGCAGCAGGCGAGACCGCCGCCCACCGCGCACGACCAGGCACGGCGCGTGGGCCTGTCCGTCCCACCAGTCGGCCCTGAAGCCGATCACCTGCAGGCCGGCGAGGTGCGCGCCGGCGTCAGTCAGCCGCTCTCGGGTCAGGGCGTCGCGGGTCGCTGAGCGGATCGGCATGAAACCGATCATGCGCGACGGGGCCCCCCGTCCGGCGATGCCACGCCCAACATCGCATGATCAGCGCATGGCCAAGACCTCGTTCCGCAGCGCACTCGTCACCGGCGCCTCGAGCGGAATCGGCGAGCAGATCGCGCGGACCCTTGCCGCGCGAGGTTGCGCACTCACGCTCGTCGCCCGCCGGACGGAGCGGCTCGCGGCGCTCGCTCAGGAGCTCGGTGCAGCGGTCGCGGTCGACTGGCTGGCCGCCGACCTGAGCAGCGACGACGGCATCGGGATCGTCGAGCGCAGGTTGGGGGAGCATCCGGTCGAACTGCTCGTCAACAACGCCGGAGTGGGAAGCGGCGGTCGGTTTCACGAGCTTCCCGCGGAAGGGGAGGCGGCCCAGGTCATGCTCAACGTCCTCGCGGTCGTGCGGTTGACCCGCGCGGCGGCTCCCGCGATGGTCGCGGCCGGCCGGGGCGGCATCCTCAACGTGAGCAGCATCGCCGGAAACCAGCCGCTCTACGGCTACGCGACCTACGGCGCCACCAAGGCGTTCGTCACGTCGTTCACCGAGTCGATCGCGTTCGAGCTGCGGGGGACCGGAGTGCACGTCAGCGTGCTGAAGCCCGGCTACACCGATACGGAGATGAACGCCGGCACTGTTCCCGACCGGTCCTCGGTCCAGGGCAGGCTGCTCTGGCTCGGCGCCGAACAGGTCGCCGTAGCCGCGGTCGACGCGGTCGAGCGGGGTCGAGTGCACTGCGTGCCTGGCATGACATGGAAGCTCGCCGACGCGGTCACCCAGTCGCTGCCGCGGGCGGCCGTACGCGTCCTGTCCTCCCGAGTCCGGGCGAGCTAAAGGTCGTCCCGGCCCTGCCTGCTGGCGCGGGACCCGCCCTGCCTTCTGGCGCGGGATCCGCCCTGCCTTCTGGCGCGGGATCCGCGACGCGTCAGCTCGAAGAGCAGGGGCGCCACCGACAGGACCACCACGCAGATCACCAGGACCTCAATGTGCCGGCGGACGAAATCGACGTTGCCGAGGCCGTGGCCGAGCAGGATCAGGCCCACGGTCCAGAGCAGCCCTCCGGCGACGTTCCAGATGGTGAACTGCCGCGCCGGCATGCCGACGGTCCCGGCCATCGGGTTGAGGAAGGTGCGGACCACCGGGACGAACCGGGCGAGCACGACAGCACGACCGGGACCGAACTGCTCGAAGACGTCGCGCGTCTTCTCGACGTACTCCGCCCGGAAGAACCGCGAGTCCGCCCGGCGGAACAGGGCCGGTCCGGCGCGTCGGCCGAGCTCGTAGCCCGTCTGCGCGCCGAGGATCGCACCGACCGGCGCGAGGACGAGCAGAGCGGCCAGCGACAGCGTGAAGCCCAGCGAGTTGTGCGCCACCGTCGCGTAGCCCGCGACGAACAGCAAGGAGTCGCCAGGAAGGAAGAAGCCGAGGAGAAGCCCGGTCTCGGCGAAGAGAATCACGAGGACGCCCGCGACGCCCAGCACGTCGAGCAGGTGCTGAGCAGAGAGCGAGCCGAGGAGGGCAACCTGCACGGCGCCCGACACTAGCGGGTGGGCATACTTCGATCGAGCGCACGAAGGAGCGAACGATGCCGATCGCCAGTCCAGAGACCTACGCCGAGATGCTCGACCGGGCGAAGGCCGGAGGGTTCGCCTACCCCGCGATCAACGTGACGTCCTCACAGACGTTGAACGCGGCCATGCGTGGCTTCGCGGAAGCCGAGAGCGATGGCATCTGCCAGGTCTCGTGGGGCGGCGCAGAGTTCCTGTCGGGCGCGACCATCAAGAACATGGTGGACGGGGCGGTCGCCCTTGCCGAGTTCGCGCGTGTTGCCGCCAAGAACTACCCGGTCAACATCGCTCTCCACACCGACCACTGCCCGCCGGAGAAGCTCGACGGCTACATGCGGCCGCTGCTGCAGCTGTCGATCGAGCGCGCGCGTGCCGGCCAGGAACCGATCTTCCAGTCGCATATGTGGGACGGCTCCGGCATCGACCTCGAGGACAACCTCAAGATCGCCGACGAGCTCTTCCAGATGTCCATCGACGCCCACACCGTGCTCGAGCTGGAGATCGGCGTCGTCGGAGGCGAAGAGGACGGCATCTCCAATGAGATGAACGAGAAGCTCTACACCTCGCCGAAGGACATGGAGCGCGTCGCCGAGGTGCTCGGGGCACCGGGCGAACGCGGTCGTTACCTGCTGGCCGCGGTGTTCGGCAACGTGCACGGCGTCTACAAGCCCGGTGCTGTCAAGCTCAAGCCGTCGATCCTCAAGGACGGCCAGGAGCACGTCGGGAAGAAGCTCGGCAAGCCCAACCCGTTCTTCCTCGTCTTCCACGGCGGCAGCGGCTCCGCGCTCGAGGAGATCCAGGAGACTCTCGGCTACGGAGTCGTGAAGATGAACGTCGACACCGACACCCAGTACGCCTTCACCCGACCCGTGGCCGACCACATGTTCAAGAACTACGACGGGGTGCTGAAAGTCGACGCCGAGGTCGGCAACAAGAAGCTGTACGACCCGAGGTCTTACGGCAAGTCGGCCGAAGCCGGGATGGCCGCGCGGGTCGTCCAGGCCTGCCACGATCTGCGGAGCACCGGCCAGCGAATGCACTGACCGCGGAGCCCGGCGTAGGTGCATGCTCGACGGATGACCGAGCCGTCGGTTGCCACCGGGCGTGGGGACTACCTCCTGGGTCGTGCGGCGCTGCTGCTCCGGCTCGCCCATCAGCTGACCGGTGACCCCGGCGAGGCGCTGGCGCTCCTTTGCCGTGCCGCCGCGTCGGTCCCGACGCGGCGCCGGCAGAGCTCGGACCTAGACCTGCTCCTGACGACGGCGATCGTCCGGTCGACCATCCGCGGCGGTCATCCGGGGCCCGAGGAGCTCGCCATCCGCGCTGCCGATCGCCGCTCGACCGTCGTGCTGGCGTTCGGGCTGGGCTGGGACGCGGAGACGATCGCCGAGGTCCGTCGTACGACGCCCCGCCGGGTCCGCCGGGACGTCGCGGCCGCCCTCGCGCTGCGCACCGATGCGGGCTGGCGAGCCGTCCTCGCGGACCCGGCCTGGTCCCTGCCCGTGCCCGCGGACCTGCTCGACCGGGTCCGGGCGAGCCGGCGCGGCACGCGCAGCCGACGCCGCCGAACGGCGCTGGCGGTGTGTGCGGCGGCGACGGCCGTCGCCGGGGTGATCGTCGCGGTCGACCGGGTGGTGACCGCACCTCCACCTGCCCCGCCGACGGCACACGTGGCCGGGCTGCTCGACTGGCCGGCGCGTGGCGAGCTCATCCGGGACGAGTCGTTCATCCGTGCGGCGACCCTCAAGTGGCGTAGTGCCCGGACCCACTCGCCCGCCGGGAAGGTGTTCGTGCTCTACGCCGGCCGCGTCGGCGTCGGCCGCATCGCGGTGCTGCAGTCGTTGTTCCGCGAGGGCGGAAGCGAACCGGTCGGGATGGTCGCGGTGGTCGCCGACCACGACGTGTCCTTCCGGCACGCCCGGCTGCACCTCGACCTGGTATCGCCGCTGCTGCGGCTGCAGACACCGGCGCTCGCCATCCCCTACGACGGCAACCTCAACATCCCCGGGCTCGTTGCCGGACCGGGGTCACGGGTCGAGCAGCTGCTGGTCGCCCCGGACGTCGAGCGCGTGCAGGAACGAGATCTGCGCGGGCCGTTGCTCGACACCAGACCGCCGTTCGTCAGCCGCCCGTTGACGTTCGGGATGTCGGAGCCGTGGCTCGACCTGACCGGGACCGGTCCGAGCACGGCGGTGCGGCTGAGCCGGCCCGGGACCGTGCCGTTCACCGGCATCCTCACGGTCGGGGCGTTGCAGCCGTTGGAGATCGCCGCGACGGCCCCGTCACCGTTGCCCGCGTGGAGCGGTCTGCCTCGCAGTTTCCCGCCGTCGGCGTTGCGCGACGACGTGCTCTGGTGGTCCCAGGTGTGCGGGCTGCCGGCGCCGGCCGTGCAGCTCGTCTGGGTGGGTCGCATTCCGGCGTTCACGGCGCCGGTGCGGCTCGAGATCGTCCGCTGTCCCGGCGGCATCCTGAACGCCGAGTTCATCACCGGAGTCGCTGCGGGCACCCTCGCCATCGCACAGAAGACCGGCGACGCCGACGCCTACGCGGCGGAGCTCGTGCCGCCGACGCTCGGTCATTCCACGGTCCTCGTCGTGGGTTCGGCGCGCGTAGCCAGGATCGATGTCGGCGACGTGCGCACGGACGGTCGGGTCGCCGCGGTTCCGGTGGAACAGGCCGGACCTGTTCACGTTGTGAGCGGCACCGGCACTCCCTTACGCGTGCGCTGACAAGATGGCCGCATGTCTGCACCGATCGCGCCGGGCGACCCGTCGCGCAACCTGCTCGCCGGACCTCCTCCCACCCTGCTCCCGGATGAGCCGGCACCACGGTCGGCGTTGGAGCGCGGCGAGGACCCCGCAGCGGTCGCCGCCGGCTTCCCGGCGTCGTCGCTGCCATGGGCAGCGCTGGCGGACCGGGCGTTCGCCGCTGGCCGCGTCATCGAGTCCTATGCCTATGCGCGGGTGGGCTACCACCGCGGACTCGATGCCCTGCGGCGCAACGGCTGGAAGGGCCATGGCCCCGTCCCTTGGGTACACGAGCCGAACCGCGGCTTCCTGCGCTGCCTGCACGCCCTGGGACGCGCCGCTGCCGCGATAGGCGAGCGCGACGAGGCGGAGCGATGCGCGACGTTCCTCCGCGACAGCGATCCTGCGGTGCTCACCGAACTCGGGTAGCCTTCGATCGCAAGAGGCTCCGTCGCTGATTGCGTCGGAGCCTTGGCGTTGTCCGCAGCGCCTTCGTCGTTCGAAAGGACGCCGTATGCCGGCGATCGTGGTGCTCGGAGCCCAGTGGGGCGACGAGGGCAAGGGCAAGGCGACCGATCTGCTGGGGGAGCAGGTCGACTACGTCGTCAAGTACAACGGCGGCAACAACGCGGGGCACACGATTGTGGTCGGCGGCGAGAAATACGCGTTGCACCTGCTGCCGTCCGGCGTGCTCAGCCCCGGTGTGGTGCCGATCATCGGCAACGGCGTCGTCGTAGACCTCGGCGTGCTGTTCGGCGAGATCGATGCGATCAATGCTCGCGGCGTCGACACGTCCAGGCTGCTGGTCTCGGCCAATGCCCACGTCATCACCGGCTACCACACGACGATCGACAAGGTCGGCGAGCGCTTCCTCGGCGACGCGAAGATCGGGACAACCGGACGGGGAATCGGCCCGGCCTATGCCGACAAGATGTCGCGCCTCGGCGTACGAGCGCAGGACCTGTTCGACGAGAAGATCCTGCGGCAGAAGGTGGAAGGCGCGCTCGAGCTGAAGAACCAGCTGCTCGTGAAAGCCTTCAACCGTAAGGCCCTGTCGACCGACGTCATCGTCGACGAGCTGTTGGGCCACGCCGAGCGACTGCGGCCGCTCGTCGCGGACACCTCTCTGCTGCTCACCCAGGCACTTGATGCCGGCAAGATCGTGCTGCTCGAAGGTGGTCAGGCGACGATGCTCGACGTCGACCACGGCACCTATCCGTTCGTCACGTCGTCCAACCCGACGGCAGGCGGGGCGTGCACCGGCTCCGGCATCCCACCGACCCGCATCGACCGGGTGGCCGCGATCGTCAAGGCCTACACGACCCGGGTAGGCGAGGGCCCGTTCCCCACCGAGCTTCTTGATGCAGATGGCGAACGGCTTCGTACGCAGGGCGCCGAGTTCGGGACGACCACCGGGCGGCCACGACGGTGTGGCTGGTACGACGCCGTCATCGCGCGTTACGCCGCACGGATCAACGGCGTCACGGACTTCGTCCTCACGAAGCTCGACGTGCTGACCGGGTTCGAGAAGATCCCGGTCTGTGTCGGCTACCACGTCGGCGACACGACCTATGACGAGATGCCGATGACCCAGACCGACTTCCATCACGCCGAGCCGGTCTACGAGGAGCTGCCGGGCTGGGACGAGGACATCACGGCCGCC
Organism: Frankiaceae bacterium; assembly: GCA_030840615.1. Taxonomy (GTDB): domain Bacteria; phylum Actinomycetota; class Actinomycetes; order JAFAQI01; family JAFAQI01; genus JAFAQI01. The sequence continues at coordinate 11,322 of JAVEEE010000450.1, forward strand.
CGATCCCTGGACGACCTGCCGAAGAACGCCCGCCGTTACATCGAGGCCCTCGAGTCGATGACGTCGGTTCCGATGTCGGTGATCGGGGTCGGGCCGGGTCGCGACGAGTCCATCGTCGTGCGGTCACTGGTGTGACCGTTGCGCCAGGCGACCGGTCGCTGCTCGGCCGTTGCGTCCGG
>JAVEEE010000484.1 GCA_030840615.1 Frankiaceae bacterium
CTTGCCACGACGTGAGGTCGGCGTCTACGAGGACCCGCAGCTCGCGCGCCTGAACGGTCTTGGCCGTGCGCCCGGCAGCGGTGACGGCGACGAGCGGTTCGGCCCAGAGCAGGCGGAAGTCCAGTCGGTCATCGCGCGAGCCGGCCCACGCGACAGCCGCGTCGAGGCCGCCGTCGAGGACGCGCGCGATCTGAACGTGACTGGGCATGACCCACTCGTCGACGCGGATGTGCAAGGCCGCCGAGTCGGGAAGCTCATGGGGAAGCCAGCTGACGTAGCCGATCCGCAACGCACCGGTCGCTCCGGCCAGCCGGCGCCGCGCGCTCGCGGTGAGCTCGAGGATCTCGCGCGCGTCGGGTAGCAGCATCCTCCCGGCCGCCGTCAGCTCGACGTGGCGGCGATCGCGGACGAACAGCGGCGTGCCGACGCCGGCCTCGAGCGACTTGATCTGCTGCGACAGCGACGGCGCGGCGATATTCAGCCGCTCTCCCGCACGGCCGAAGTGAAGCTCCTCGGCGACCGCCACGAAATCGCGGAGCAGCCTCAGCTCCATGCGCCGAACGATACGCCCAGTGTTGGGCGGCACCTAACAGGATGAGCCAACCGGTCGTGGCCGAATGCGCGCGCAGGCTTCACGCTCTGCCACGTGGAGTTGCGAGCCGCCCACTGTGTCCCGAGCACCCGGAGCGGTGGACGATCGCACGGTCAGGCGCTGGCGGCGATCTCGGCCGGGTTCTTGATGATCACCCTCGACGCGACGATCGTGAACGTTGCGCTGCGGGCGATCGGCACCGACCTCGGCGGGGCGCCCTCGACCGCGCAGTGGGTCGTCGACGGATATACCGTCGCGTTCGCTTCGCTGCTCCTCCTCGCCGGCTCGATGGCCGACCGGATCGGCGCTCGCACCGGCTTTCTCGTCGGGCTGACGGTGTTCGTCCTGGCCAGCGCAGCGTGCGCCGTCGCCGGCTCCGTCGCGTTCCTCATCGCGGCGCGAGTCGCGCAGGGCGTGGGCGCCGCGTGGTTGATGCCGAGCTCGCTCGCCTTGATCACCCACACGTTCGCCGAGCCGCAGGCGCGTCGGCAGGCGCTTGCCGTCTGGGGCGCCGTGTCGGGAGTCGGTCTCGCCAGCGGCCCCCTCGTGGGAGGGATCCTGGTGGCGTCGGTCGGCTGGCGGGCCATCTTCCTCGTGAACGTCCCTGTCGGCCTCGCCGCCGCCCGGCTTCTCGCGCGACACGCCCACGAGACGACTCGCCGGCGCCGGCCGCTCGATCTGCCCGGCCAGCTGCTCGCGATGTTCGGCCTGGCCGCCCTCACCGGCGGTTTCATCAGCGCCGGCGCGCACGGCTGGACGGCGGGCGTGACGCTCGCGCTCGGGATCTCCGGAGTCCTGGCCTCCGCGGCGTTCGTGCTCGTCGAGAGAACGGTGCGCCGGCCGCTCATCGGCCCCGACGTCTTCCGTGACAAGGCGTTCACGACGGTCGTCGCGATCGGCTTCCTCTTCAACTTCTGCTTGTACGGGAGCATCTTCTGCCTGGCGGTCGGCCTCGGTCGACTGCGCGGGCTGGACGCGCTCGGCACGGGCTTTGCGCTGCTGCCGATGACGGTCGTCACGGCAGCGATGGCGCTGTCCGCCGGGCGACTCGTCCCCCGGCTCGGCGAGTGGCCGGTCGTCGCGGCCGGGCTCACATCCGGCGCGGTCGGCGCCACGCTCGTCGCCCTGAACGGAAGCGGCGCCCACCTCGCGCTCCTGCTGCTCTGCACCGTGCCGATCGGTGTCACGGCCCTCGCGATGCCAGCCATGACGGGCCTCGCCATGGCGAGCGGGCCGAGGCTACGGCTCGGACTCTCCGCAGGCGTCTTCAACGCCTCACGGCAGGCCGGCGGAGCGTTGGGCGTGGCGGTGCTCGGAACCATCCTCACCTCGGGCCCGGGCGCATCGGTCTCGTTGCGCCGCCCGTTCCTGCTGACTGCCGGCGCCTATGGCCTGGCGGCTTCGCTCGCCGCCGCGGCCCGCCGGAGAGCGCACGAGCCACTCGATCGACAGGCACCACGTTGACCACCTCCCCGGCGCCTCAAGCCCCGCCCGCGACACATCCATCAGCCACAAACGGAGACCACGATGTCCATGACCGCCGCGCCGGTGCTCGAGCCCGCCGCCCAAGCGTTTGCCGAGGCGACCGCCACGCCGCCGTTCGTGTCCGATCTGCCGCCGTCCGAGGGCCGCGCGCTCGTCGATGAGGTGCAGTCAGGAGAGATCGCGAAGCCCGACGTCGACGAGGAGTGGATCACCATCGCCGGGGGCCCGACCGGCGAGGTGAAGGTCCGGATCGTCAAGCCTCCCGGCGCATCGGGAACGCTGCCGGTCGTCCTCTACATCCACGGCGCGGGCTGGGTGTTCGGTGACGCGCACACCCACGACCGGCTCGTCCGCGAGCTCGCGGTCGGCGCCGGCGCCGCCGTCGTCTTCCCCGAGTACGACCGCTCCCCGGAAGCCCGCTATCCGGTGGCGATCGAGCAGAGCTACGCCGTCGCAAAGTGGGTCGTCGAGAACGGCGCCGCCAAGGGCCTCGACGCGGACCGTTTCGCCGTGGCCGGCGACTCGGTCGGCGGGAACATGGCCGCCGCGCTGACGCTCATGGCGAAGGACCGCAGCGGCCCGAAGCTCGTCGCGCAGGTGCTCTTCTACCCCGTCACCGACGCCAACTTCGACACCCCCTCATACGAGCAGTTCGCCGAGGGCTTCTTCCTGCGTCGCGACGGCATGCACTGGTTCTGGGACCAGTACACCGACGAGCCGCACCGCGACGAGATCACCGCCTCACCGCTGCGCGCGAACCGCGAGCAGCTCTCCGGGCTGCCGCCCGCGCTGGTGATCACCGCCGAAGCCGACGTCCTCCGCGACGAGGGCGGGGCGTACGCCAACAAGCTGCGCGACGCCAGCGTCCCGGTCACCGCTGTCCGCTACCAGAGCGTCATCCACGACTTCGTGATGCTCAACGCCCTGCGCGAGACCCACGCCGCCGATGCGGCGACCCGCCAGGCGATCGCGTTCATCAGCCAGACCCTCGCACGTCGTCAGCCGCTGGCAGCGAAGGGTGGCCGGCGCCCCCGCTCCCGCCGCGAACGGACCCCGGGCTTGGTGAACACCTTCGGACGTACGACTACACGATGTGCGGGCTGAGGAACAGCCGCGCCCCGATCTCCGGGTTCGACAGGACCCGTCGCGGGCGCGACAGCAATCCCGCCCCTCCACGTTTGCCATCGCGCTGGCGGAGATCGCCGGTGGCGGGGCTCGAGTAGCTCAAAGGAGGAGGACCATGGAGTTCCTGGTTGAGTTCGAGGTCGATGTTCCGGCGGGGACGTCGGAGACTGAGGTCAAGGATCGCGAGAGGGCGGAGGCAGTTGCCGCGACGAAGCTGGCGGATGAAGGCCATCTCTTACGGGTCTGGAAGCGGCCTCTTTCAACCGGCGGGACGAATGCGCTCGGCCTGTACCGCGCCGAAAGCGAAACGGAGCTCGATGGCCTCCTCGGTGCGCTACCGCTCTACGAGTGGATGACCGTCACCGTAACCGGGCTCGAGCGTCATCCCAACGACCCGGCGGCCGCGCACGAAACGGGCCGTCCAGCCGCTCGGAGCCGGTCATGAGTGACCACCTGCCCAAGCCGCAGCTGAGCCTCGTCTACCGATTGGAGGCACGGCTTGGCGAACCGCTCGAGCTGGGTGAGACCGCCCTCGGCCTGCGCCGTATCGTGCCCCAGACTGCCGGCACATTCAGAGGTCCCGAGATCTCCGGACGTTTGTTGCCGGGCGCGAGCGCTGACTGGCAGACGGTCCTACGCGACGGGACCGCGCTGGCGGATATCCGCTACACGCTCCAGACCGACTCCGGCAATCTGCTCTACGTCCGATCGCAAGGTGTCCGCCACGGCAGCCCAGAGGTCCTCGCCCGCCTCGCCCGGGGCGAGGACGTCAACGCCGGGGAGTACACCTTCCGCACCACGACCCAGATCGAGACCGCCGCACCGGAGCTCGACTGGCTGAACAAAGGCGTCTTCATCGGCGTCGGCGGCCGCCGACCCGCAGGCGTGATCTACGAGACGTACCTCGTCGGATGAGCCCGCCTGAGCGACAGAAGGTGGCACCTCACCGTCCAGGGCGGGAGAGCACCGTCGGCATCCCCGACCCAGTTGCGGACGGACTCGGGCGACCTGGCCGCGCCCACCAGTGGACGCCGTCGAAACGGTCTGACGCCGAGTTCGTCGACGCAGCGGCGCGCCATGAGCGCCCGCTCAAGGTCCGCGTGCACCAAGATCGGCCCGCCGCCGATATCCTCGCGACCCGGCAGCCCGGCGATCTGGAGCGAGTCGTTCGACCTCAATGGACAGCAATCGCCCCGGCGTCACCAACTTCGTCCACATCGGCCTTGTCGTCGAGGACCTCGACGAGACAGTCCGGTTTCTTGCGCTGCTCGGCTTCGACTGCGGCGAGCCCGGGATGTTCAGCGGCGAGTGGATCGATCGGATCATCGGTCTCGAGAACGTGACGGTCGAGATCGTGATGGCTCGCGCCCCCGACGGCAGCGACATGTTCGAGGTGGTGCGCTTCCAGTCGCCTTCCGCCGGCGCCCAAGAGCCGTCGCCGGCCACGAACCGTCCTGGGCTCCGCCACATCGCCTTCAAGGTCGACGACGTGCGTGGCGTCTACGACCGCGTCCGAGAGGCCGGCTGGGACACGGTCGGGGAGATCGTCGACTTCGAGAACACGTTCTGCCTCTGCTACGTCCGCGGACCCGAAGGCCTGATCGTCGAACTCGCCGAGCGGCTCGACGCGCGCCCGGCTGAACGGCCAGACTGAACCGCCCCGGGGTGCTGGAGGCAGCGCGAAACCTGTTGGCGCCACGTCGGCTGGCACCGAGCGTCGTTTCGGCGAACCACTACTCCCCTGGGCGCAAGACGCAGAGACCGCAATTGCTTCGCACAGGCCGTTGCCTTCAATGATGCGAAGGAACAGCGCTCGGTGGAGGGGGCGGGGACGCAGGGCGTGACGCACCCGTCATCGCCCGGCGCCGGCGGAAGTTCAGGCGTGGGGCGATGCGGTGGCCATCGCCGCACGTCGTCGCTCCTGTTGACTCTGACCTCGTCCGATGGCGCCCGCCGACCCGAGCCCCACACCACCGGAGGGCCATTCCGTCTCGATCGGCACGGCGGCCCCCGTGCTGTTCGTCGCCCTGTGGAGCACGGGCTTCGTCGGCGCGAAATACGGGCTGCCGGACGCCGAGCCGTT
>JAVEEE010000488.1 GCA_030840615.1 Frankiaceae bacterium
CCGTCTGGGTGAAGGTCTCGGTCGCGACGTTGTGGACGTCGCCGTCCGCGCCACGGTCGATCGATCGGCCGGCCCTGACGGCGCCCGTCCACCTCCGCGGCTGGCTTCGCGACATGTCGACGGCCGACCGGCGCGACCTGGCCGGTCGGATCGAGACCCAGGCGCTCTACGGCGAACGGTTGCGGGTGATCGGCTCGGCGGGCTCGTGGCTGCATGTCGAGGCGGTCGGTCAACCGTCACACCGCGACGTGCACGGTTATCCCGGCTGGGTGCCGTCGCGGCAGACGACCCCGACCGCGCCGGTGGTCACGACCGATGTCGCAACCGTCGGACGCCTCACCGCCTGGCTGCACGGAGCTGATGGACGCCGGAAGGTAGAGGTCAGCATCGGGACGAAGTTGCCGGTGCTCGCCCGGACCACGCAGACCGTGACGGTGACAACACCGACGCATCGGCACCGGACGATCGCGGCGGCCGCCGTCGACGTGCACCCGCGTGGCGCCGCAGCCCGACCGCTCGACCGGTCGGCCGTCCTGACGACCGCGCGCGAGTTCCTCGGCGTCGACTACCTGTGGGGCGGGCGGTCCGGGTTCAGCGTGGACTGTTCGGGCTTCACCGAGCTCGTCTACGGCATGCACGGTCGGGTCATCCCGCGCGACACCGACGACCAGGCCACGGCCGGCCAGGCGTCGTCGACGTCGTCGCCGCGCCGCGCCGACCTTCTTCTGTTCGACGAGGGCGGCACGATCGCGCACGTCGGCTTCGCGCTGCGCTCCGGCCGGATGCTGCACGCACCGCACACCGGCACGGTCGTGCAGATCGGTGACCGCGGCCACCCCGCGGTCGCCCGCCGCTACGTCTGAGCCAGCAGCGCGTCGACGTCCGAATCCCGCCAGCGCAGCGTCGCGACAGCAGTCACGATGAGGGCATGCTCACGACGACGGCGTTCGAGGTCCATGCCATCCCTGCGGATGTGACAGCTGCCTTGCGCAGCCGTGATGACGCCGGTCGGGCTTCCCGCGTCGTCGTCGACGGCGACGGCGGCAGCCCGTTGCGCTGCTGCCTGCGCTCGAGCCGGCCGGGCGAGCGCATCCTTCTCGTGAGCTACGCGCCGCTGCGGCGCTGGGCCGCATCCAACGGTGTCGACCCGGGTCCCTACGACGAGACCGGCCCCGTGTTCCTGCACGCCGACGAGTGTGCCGGTCCGGCGCACTCCGGTTATCCCGAGGACTTTCGCGGCAGCCGGCGGATGTTGCGCGCCTACACCGACGACTGCCGGATCCTCGCCGGGCGCTGCGTCGAGCCGGGTGACGCGCCCGAGCCGGTCATCGCCGAACTGTTCGCCGACGGGCGGGTCGCGGTGATTCACGCACGGGCAGTCGAGTTCGGCTGCTTCACGTTCGAGATACGAAGGCGTTCCCCGCTGGCTTGAGTGACCGGCTCGCGCGAGTGACCGGGCGCGGGCGGGGGAACGGGCGAGGGATGTCGGAGCGCTGGTACAAGGAAGCCGTCATCTACTGCGCCGACGTCGAGACGTTCCAGGACTCCGACGGCGACGGGGTCGGCGACCTGCCCGGGCTGATCAGCCGCCTGGACTACCTCTCCCGCCTCGGCATCACCTGCCTGTGGCTCAACCCCATCCACCCGACACCCAACCGCGACGACGGCTACGACGTCGCCGACTACTACGCCGTCGACCCGCGGCTCGGCAGCCTCGGTGATTTCGCCGAGCTCGCGCTGCAAGCTCGCGAGCGCGGCATTCGCATCGTGCTCGACCTCGTCGTCAACCACACGTCCGACCAGCACCCGTGGTTCCGCTCCGCACGCAGCAGCCCGGACTCGCCCTACCGCGACTGGTACGTCTGGAGCGACACCGAGCCTCCGGACCGCCGCCAGGGCATCGTGTTTCCCGGCGAGCAGACCGAGACGTGGACCTACGACAAGAAGGCGAAGGCGTGGTACTACCACCGCTTCTTCGACTTCCAACCCGACCTCAACTGGCGTAACCCGGACGTGCGTCGCGAGATCAAGAAGGTGATGGGCTTCTGGTTGCAGCTCGGTGCCTCCGGGTTCCGCGTCGATGCCGCGCCGTTCGTCCTCGAACAGGTCGAGCCCGGGCGCGACCCGGCACCGCAGGACTTCTCGATCCTCGACGACTGGCGCCAGGACGTGCAGTGGCGTCGGGCCGACGCCGTGCTGCTCTGCGAGGCAAACGTCGACGCGGAGAAGCTGCCCCCCTACTGCGGCCTGCAAGCCGACGGCCCCAACGACCGCGCCCACATGCTCTTCAACTTCCTGCTCAATCCACGGCTCTGGCTCGCCCTCGCCCGTAGCGACGCGGAGCCGGTGATCGAGGGCCTGCGCAACACGCCCGCATTGCCGGCGATGGCCCAGTGGGCCACGTTCCTGCGCAACCACGACGAGCTCGACCTCAGCCGCCTGACGAAGGAGCAGCAGCAGCAGGTGTTCGCCGCGTTCGGTCCGAAGCCCGAGATGCGGCTGTTCGACCGCGGCATCCGCCGCCGGCTCGCGCCGATGCTCGGCGGCGACCGGCGTCGCATCGAGCTCGCCTACTCGTTGCAGTTCACGATGCCCGGCACGCCGGTCCTGCGCTACGGCGAGGAGATCGGGATGGGGGAGAACCTTTCGCTGCGCGAGCGCGACGCGTTGCGCACGCCGATGCAGTGGGATGCCACGAGCGGCGGCGGGTTCACCACGGCGCCGGTCGACGAGCAGGTGCGTCCGGTGCAGAGCACGGGACGGTTCGGCGTTCGCAAGGTCAACGTCGAGAGCCAGCAGCGTGACGACGACTCACTGCTGAGGTGGTTCGAACGGATGATCCGGACGTTGCGCGAGTGCCCCGAGATCGGCGTGGGTAGCTGCGAGGTCGTCGACGTACCGATGCCACGGCACGTGCTCGCGCATCGTTACGACGCGCCGGAAGGCGCGATCCTCCTGGTGCACAACCTGGCCGACCGGCCCGCTTCGATCGACATCGGCAAGCTCGACGGCGCTGGCGGCGGGAGGCCCCGCGAGGTGTTCTCCGACGGCGCCTACGACGCTCCCACCGCGCGCCTCAACGGCCTCGAGCTACGCGGCTTCGGCTATCGCTGGATCAAGCTGCGGCGCGGTGCCGGCTAGGGCGTGCTGGGCTTGCCGTGCGTTCCGGCCTTGCCGTGCGTCCCCGCCTTGCCGTGGGTGCCGGTGGTCGCGTGCGAGTTGGCGTGCGTGTCAGGGTGCGCCTTCGGGTGATCGGCGGTGCCACCGTCGTCGGTGCCCTCGGCATCTGCACCTTCCGCGCCGGCCGCGGGCTTGCCGCAGTCGGACTGGGCGGCCGCGGAGACAGCCTTGCCATGGGCGTTGGGCGCGGCCGACGGATCCTTGGGCGCGCGTGCCACCGATGAGACGTAGGCGCCGTGGTTCTTGACGTCCGCGGGGCAGTCGGCGGGAGTCGTCGTAGCGGTGTCGGTCGCGTCAGCGGTCTCCGGATCGGTGCTGGTCGCGTGCGGTCCGCGCGCGGCGTTCGCATGCGCGGCCGCTGCTTTGGCCAGTCCGGCGGCTGCATGCGGGTTTGCGGCCGTGACGGCTGACGCCACGGCGATGCCGCCGCCAGCGGTCACCACGGTCGTCGCCGCGACGGCGACGGCGACCTTGGCGTGACTGGCGAGGAGCGCAGCCAGCGTCGTGGGAGTCATGATCGGAACCTCCGGTCGAGGGGGCGTTCCCGCGGTTCGGGCTCACTCACTAACCGCTCGAGACCTCGTTGGCGTTACACCCAGCTGCTCGACAGCAGTGGCTCAGACCGCGATCGGGACGTGCTGCAGTGGCTCGTCGGCAAGGGAGAGGGGCTCGAGGGGAACGTCGTCGACGACGCGGCCGGCCGGGGTGAAGCCGTCGCTGACCGGGAGACCGGCCGCATGCCAGGCCGGGAACCCTCCGATGACGTCGGTGGCGTGGCTCACGCCGAGACCATGCAGAGCCGAGGCGGCCAGGACCGACGCATGGGTGCCGTCACCGACGACCAGGACGACGAGCTCGGTGCCGGCCTCGACGAGCCGGATCGGGCTCAGGCAGCCCAGCCGCCAGTCGCGCAGTGGACCGGCGACCACGAGCGCCCCGGGGATCTCGCCCTGCTGCCGGCGAACGGCGGCAGACCGGATGTCGACGAGGAGCGCGCCGTACTGCTGCGCCGCAGCCGCCTCGCGAGGATCGAGTCGCCGGAAGCTGCGGCCTTCCGCGACGACGGGTGGAGGACTGATCGCGATGGCTTCCGAGATGGTCACCTCGGAAACTATATAGACTTACCCAAGTTACTCGTCAAGGCTTGCGCCAGGAATATCTCGGGCTGGCGCCAGGAAATCTCGGCTCAATCTCCGGTGGCGCCGTCGATGCACTCGCGGATCAGGTCGGCATGGCCGTTGTGCCGCGCGTACTCCTCGATCATGTGCACGAAGATCCAGCGGATGTCGCGGGTGCGCTCCGGATGGTCGCCACGACTCGGTACGACGTCGTCGAGCGCCATGCCGGCGACCGCTGCGCGCGCGTTCACGCACTCCTGCCGGAACGTCTCCAGGTCAGCCGCCGCATCGGCGTCCTCGATGTCCTCGAAGTCGAGGCCGACGGAGTCGGGGTCGAACGGGAACCTGAGGTCCTCGCCCCTGGCATGCATCCGGAACCACCACTGCTCGACCTCGACCATGTGGCGGACCAGGCCGAGCAGGGACAGCCGCGATGGCGGGACGGCCCGCTGTTTGAGTTGCTCAGCCGTGAGGCCGGCGCACTTCATCAGCAGCGTCTCGCGCTGATAGTCCAGCCATTGCTCGAGCGACTGGCGTTCACCGGCGACGCGGTCCGGTTCGGCGCGCTCGACCGGCGGGGCGATCCAAGTGGTCATGCGCCGGACGCTAGCGGTTCGTGGCGACGAGCCCCAGCGGATCTCAGCCGTCGACGCAGGTCAGATCGGGAGCCGGGTCAGAAGGGAACCCGTGTTGCCAGCAACCCCTCGGCATCGCCGCGACCGGACAGGAGGCGGCAGAACTCGACCGCGTCCAGCTCCAGCAACGGTTCGCCTGATCCCCAGGTCCAGGTGCCGCCGGCGGGTCCGCCGAGCTTCAACGTGCACGGCTGACCGTGTCGCGCTGCCCACTCGACGGCGACGTCGGCGACCAGCAGCCCGTCGTGGTCCGCCGTCAGCTCCGGCTTCGCGTCGACGGCCTGGCACATGTCCAGGCGGTGCATCCAGGTGTCCCGGGTGAGGCAGACGTCGACGAGGAAGCCGAACTTCCAGGTCTCGCGGCCGCCGTCGCCGAGCGGTTGGTCGCCGGGCATGGTCCGGCCGCGCACGAAGGATGGTGTCCGTCGTCGCCCGCGGGCTGCCTTGGGCCCCACGGCTGCGAACCTGTCGACCAGCTGCGTCGGGCTGAGGTCTGCGGTCTTCGCGACCTGCAGCGCTGTCAGCGCGTCGATGAACTCCCCGCCCTGCTTGCCTGCGGTCCGCATCTGCCGAATGCCCTCGGCGACTGATGCCGACATCTCCGCCATGCCGAGCACGTGACCCGCCATGGCTCGCACGTCCCAACCGGGACAAACGGTCGGCCGCGCCCACTCGTCCGGCGTCAGTTGCCGAAGCTGGCTCAGAAACCGGTCGTACTCCGTTGCTGCGAGCCGCATCGCGGTCGTTCGTTCGATCGCCGACCGCAACGGCAGCTGCAGAGCCGGAGCGGCGTTGGTCGTCGTCATCTCAACCCACCAGCGCATCGTGCCCGGGCAACGGCTGCGCGCCGCCGCAGCCGAACCGCTGCTCGTAGACGTCGGCCAGCGACCGGAGCAGCGCGGCACAGTCGCCCTCGTAGGACGAGCCGTGCATGATGGCCAGCCGCTTTGGTTGCAGGTCGGCGAGTCTGCGGTACGCCGCCGGCACCGCGGGGCCCATCGACGTCTGCAGGAACAGCTCCTCGGTCGTGACCGCGGCGTCGAGCAGATCCGCGTCGGTGATGGCCGGCCCGTCACCGACCTGGCTGACGAGGTCACCGCAGAACAGCGTGCCGGTCTCCTGCTCGAAGAACATGTGCGACTCCCAGTTGTGCGGCACGTGCGGTGTCGCCAGCTCGACCACACGCCGGGACAGCGCAGCCCCGCCGATGTCGAGCACCTCGCCGTCCTGCAGCGGTCGCGGTGGACGCGCGAGCTGGTCGTCGAGCGAGAGCATGCAGCCGAGTGCGCCGTGCGCCACCTGCGCGTTCGGCGCGGTGTCGAGGAACTCGTTGACCGAGCCGCACTCGTCGGCCTCGACGTGCGCGAAGGCGATCCAGCGCAGCCGTTCGAGCGGTAGCACGCGCTCGACGGCTTCGCGCACGAGCGGGAACAGACCGCGCATACCCGTGTGGTAGAGCAACGGCTCTTCCGCGTCGACGAGGAACTGGTTGAACGTGAAGCCGCCGGGAGCGATCTCCGGGATGCAGGTGGAGATGCGGTAGATCCGGTCGGCGATCTGGTCAACGTGTGTCTGCACGGCGACCCCTCCTTGGACGTGTGGTGGACGGTGTAGCGGGCGAGTAGTGGGCCGCGAACATGGCGACCAGACCGGGCAGGGCGGTGGTGAACGTGCCCTTCTCGAACTTCTCGTGCGGAGCGTTGGAAAGCTGCTGGCTGACGACTCCGGCGG
>JAVEEE010000492.1 GCA_030840615.1 Frankiaceae bacterium
CGGTACTGATCCTGCTCGACGACTGCCAGTGGGCTGACGAACCGACCGTTCGCCTGCTAGCCCGATGGCAGCGCGAGCACGTCGACCATCCCGTCCGCTCCTTCGTCGTTGTCGCCTACCGGTCCGAGGAGGTGCGCGCCGGCGACCCGCTGCGCACTGTCTCGACGCACCGCATGCTGTTGAGCCCGTTCAATGCCGACGATGTTCAGTCGCTGGTCGAGTCGATGGCAGGACGCGTGCCCGCCGATGTGCTCGATGTGGTGACTCGCCTCTCGGCCGGGTCTCCATTCATGGCCGGCGCCGTCGTACGTGGGCTCGTCGAGTCGGGCGCTCTCTTCCATGACGGGCATGAGTGGCGCACCGATCCCGCCCTGATGGCGGGAGCGCAGTCCTCCCGTGAGGCGGCGACGTTCCTGAGCGGTCGCCTCGACCTGCTCGACGACGACGTGCACGAGCTCGTGGGCGCCGGTGCCGTGTTGGGCAAGGAGTTCGACGTCGACCTCGCCGCCGGCCTGGTCGGATTGGACGCAGGCGCGGCGATGCTCGCGTTGCAAGCCCTGCGCAACCGGCATCTGCTCTGGTTGGACACCGAACGCATGACCGCCACGTTCGTGCACGACAAGCTGCGCGAAGCCTTGCTCGCCAGGATCACGCCGATCGAGCGACGAGCACTGCATGCGGGCGCCGCGCAGCTTCTCGCGGCGAGCCCGGCGGACGTGTCCTCCTACGATCTGGCCTACCACTTCCACGCGGCCGGTGACGACGCCGCCGCGTTGCCACACGCCCTGGCTGCCGCCGCGGAGGCGCGGGCCCGGCATTCCCTGTCTGCGGCCGAGCAGCAGTACCGCATCGCAGCCGGCGGCATCGCCACCACCGACGTCTCCACGATGCGCGACGTGCAGCTGGGGCTCGGCGACGTGCTCATGCTGCAAGGGCGCTACGACGAGGCGGCCGACTGCTTCACCGCGGCTCTTGCCATTGCCGACGCGAGTTCCGAACGGGCTGAGATCGCTCTGCGGCTCGGTGAGCTGTCGTTCAAGCGCGGCGAGGTTCCGCAGTCCGTCCGCCACCTCGAAGGCGCCCTGCGCTCGCTCGGCCGTCGGGTGCCGCGCCGTCGTTCGACGTTCGTCCTGTGGGCCTTGTGGGAGGTGCTCGTGCAAGCGGGGCACTGCCTGCTGCCGAGACGCCTCGTGCAACGCCGGCAGCTGGACGACGGGGCGACCGACCTGCTCGCTTCGCGTATCTGCAGCCGACTCGCCTACTCCTACTGGTTCAGCGCCGGGCGGATGCCGACGGCCTGGGCGCACTTCCGCGAGCTGAACATGCTGGAGCGCTACCCGCGCACGCTCGAGCTCGCTCAGGCCTATTCCGAGCACGCCCCCGTGATGAGCACGCTCCCGTGGTACTCGCGCGGCATCGACTACGCCGAGCGATCGTTGGAGATCCGCACCGCGTTCGGCGATGTCTGGGGTCAGGGCCAGTCGATGCACTTCTACGGCGTGGTGCTCTACGCCGCGTCGCGTTTCAGCGAGGCCATCGACAAGCTCACCGAGGCCATCAGGTTGCTGGACCGGACCGGTGACCAATGGGAGATCAACACTGCGGTTTGGCACATCGGCTTCTGCCAGTACCGGCTCGGTCACCTCGACGAGGCGGCTGAGACATTTCGTCGCTGCCTCGCCAACGGGCTCGAGATCGGCGACCACCAGGCGGCAGCCATCAGCCTGTCCGGTCTCGCGAAGGCAACCGGCGGCGGGATCGCGGCTGAAGAGGTCACTCGCGAGCTCGCGCACTGCGAGGGCGACATCCACACCGCTGCCGAGCTCCTGTCCGGCGAGGCCATCCGCTTGCTGTCCGTCGGAGAAACGTTCGGCGCGATCGCGGTGCTCGATGACGCAGCGCGACAGATCTCGGCCCACGGTGTGCGGAGTGAGTACGTCGCGCCGGTGCAGCCCTGGCTGCTGACCGCGTTGCGCATGGGCGCCGAGCAGACCGGCCCCTACCGGCTGGGTGAGCGCAAGGCGTTGCTCCGACGGGCCAACACGGTCGGGCGTCGCGCGAGGAGAGTGGCGCGGAGCTATCGCAACAACCTGCCGCACGTGCTGCGCGAGCAGGCAGCTGTTGCCCGGTTGCAGGGGAGGGCTCGCCGGGCCGATCGGCTGCTCACGCGGTCTGGCCGGATCGCCACCGAGCTCGGGATGACTGCCGAGATGGGGTTGTCGCGCGAGGTTGCGGATGCGTTCGGCACCGGCCGGGTGCCCGTCGGGCCGGTCAGCGCTGAGCTTCTCGTCGCACCGGGCCCCGTGGTCGCCGGCGCCCTCGAGCCGGCCCCGAACCTCTCGCTGCTCGACCGCTTCGACACGTTGCTGCGGGTCGGCCGTGCGATCGCCACTGCATTGACACCGACGGCCGTGTTCGACGTCGTGCGGGTGGCGGCGTCCGAGTTGTTGCGGAGCGAGGAGTGCTCGATCGTTCTCGTCGACCCGAGTGACCCCCTGGGCGAGCGGCTGGTCGCGCTCGACGAGTCCTCCGGGCTCGGGGTCAGCTCGAGCCTCGTACGCCAGGCTGTGACGGACTGCACAGTGGTGACTTACACCGATGACGGCGCTGCTACCGATCCGTCGATGAGCATGGTGTTGCACCAGGCTCGGTCGGCAATGGCTGCACCCATCTTCGTCCGCGGTCGCGCGGTTGCCTGCTGGCACGTCGTGCACCGTCAGGTCAGCGGACTCTTCGGCGCCGACGAGATGCGGCTGGCCGAGTTCGTCTCCGCGCTGGCCGGTGCGGCGCTGGAGAACGCAGAAGGCTTCGCCGAGGTGCAGGCGCTGTCGCACTCCCTGGAGCGACGGGTGGAAGAGCGCACCGCGGAGCTGTCCGTGGCCAACAGTGCGTTGCGCTCGACCTTGGGTGAGCTCGAGCGTGCCAACGGGGAGCTGCGCCGACTCGACGAGCTGAAGAGCGACTTCGTGGCCATGGTGTCGCACGAGCTCCGATCGCCGCTCACGTCGGTCCTTGGTTACTGCTCGACCATGCTGCGGCACTGGGACAAGGTCGACGACGACCGCAAGCGGTCGTTCATCGACATCATCGACCGGCAGAGCAGGCGGCTGTCCGGGCTGGTCAACGACCTGCTCGAGATGTCGCGGATCGAGTCGGGCAAGCTCGACACGCGCTTGTTCCCGATCCCGCTGCGCCCGCTGGTCGAGGAGCTGGCCGGCGACTTCCGGGACCGGCTGCCGCGGCTGAAGCTGACGGGTGACGTCGATGCCGCCGTCGTGGCCGACGTCGAACATCTGCGACGAGTGCTCATCAACCTGCTGGACAACGCGATCAAGTACGGCGAGCAGCCGGTGTCCATCGAGGTCGACGCGGCTGCCGACGTGGTCCG
Source organism: Frankiaceae bacterium (assembly GCA_030840615.1). Lineage (GTDB taxonomy): Bacteria > Actinomycetota > Actinomycetes > JAFAQI01 > JAFAQI01 > JAFAQI01. Next base: position 3,389 of record JAVEEE010000492.1, read on the forward strand.
TATCGACGTACGTGACTCAGGGCCGGGTGTGAGCGAGGAGTTTCGGCCGCGGTTGTTCGAGAAGTTCGCCCAAGCCAGCTCGGGCAGCACCCGCAAGGCCACCGGCACCGGACTCGGGTTGTCGATCGTCAAGGGACTCATCGAGGCGATGAGCGGCACGGTCCACTACGACCCGCCGACCGACCGAGGTGGCGCTTTCGTCGTACGGCTGCCGCGGGCCCTCTGACCTGGTGTCAACCCGCGGTCATTCTTCGGCACCCTGCTCGCTCATGCGGCCGCGGATCGCCTCGGTGACGGTCGGGTCGAGCAGCGTCGTGACGTCGCCCAGCTCGCGCTTTTCCGCGATGTCACGTAACAGCCGCCGCATGATCTTCCCGGACCTCGTCTTGGGCAGCTCGGGGGTGATGAGGATCTGCCTCGGCTTGGCGATCGGTCCGATCTCCTTGGCCACGTGATCACGTAGCGCCTGCACGAACTCGTCGCCGCTGCTCTCGTCCTCGGCCACGCTGCCGCGGGGCGTGACGAAGGCGACGATCGCCTGGCCGGTCGTCGGGTCGTTTGCTCCCACGACCGCTGCTTCGGCGACCGACGGGTGGCCGACCAGCGCGTGCTCGACCTCGGTCGTGGAGATGCGGTGGCCGGAGATGTTCATCACGTCGTCGACGCGGCCGAGCAACCACAGGTCGCCGTCCTCGTCCTTCTTGGCGCCGTCACCGGC